>JALORT010000440.1 GCA_025458755.1 Methylotetracoccus sp. | reverse complement strand
AAGCCGCACCGGAGAGCGCCCCGGGCCCGCGACGACCCAGTCGAGCCATTCGGCCTCCAGGGCGTCATGGAACAGCCACGGGTGATCATGCCCCTGGCCTACGATCAAGCAATTGCGATCCCGGTCTTTCGCCAAAACATACCAGGGATCGGCGCTGCCGTCCTTGCGGCCGCCGATCCCGAGACCCTGGCGCTGACCCAGCGTGTAATAGGCGAGTCCCTGGTGCTCGCCGATCACTTCGCCCTCCGGCGTCCGGATTTCACCCGGTTCGCTCAACAGGAAACGCGACAGGAACGCGCGGAACCGCCGTTCGCCGATGAAGCAGATGCCGGTGCTGTCCTTCTTACGGTGGTTGGCGAATCCAGCGCTGCGCGCACGCTCGCGGACCGCGCGCTTTTCCAGTTGACCGAGCGGAAACAATGTCTTGGCCAGCTGCTCCTGACCCAGCGTATAGAGAAAATAACTCTGGTCCTTGCTCTGATCGATGCCCTTCAGCAGACGAAAACGGCCACCTCGACGTTCGATCCGCGCGTAGTGGCCGGTTGCGATGGTATCGGCGCCCAGATCCAATGCGTGGTCGAGAAACGCGCGAAACTTGATGTGCTTGTTGCAGAGGATGTCCGGATTCGGCGTACGCCCGACCTGGTATTCACGCAGAAAAACCTCGAACACATCGTCCCAGTACTCCGCCGCAAAGTTGACCGAGTGCAGCCGGATACCCAGACGGTCGCACACCTGTTCCGCATCGGCGAAATCCTGCTTGGCCGTGCACAATCCGGTATCGTCGTCCTCCTCCCAGTTCTTCATGAACAGGCCGGAAACATCGAAGCCCTGTTCGAGCAGCAGCAGCGCTGCGACAGCGGAGTCGACGCCTCCGGACATCCCGACCATCACCTTGCTGGTCACGTCTAGCGCCTCGATCAGACAAGCTGCTTCATCAGGGTCAGAGGAAAGCGTTCCCCGTCCAGGTAGTCGCGGATACCCCGCACGACCAGGGGGCTCCGCAGCGCATGTGACTGCGCCGACACCTCGTCGATCGTCAACCAGAGCACGTCTTCGATGCCCTCGTCGAGGACCGGATCCTCCTTCCGGTGAGTCACGGAACCGCACACGGCGAAACGGACGAAGCTCTTTCTCTCAGCGGGATTCCGCCACTGATACACGCCGACGAACGCTTGCGGAATGAATTTCCAGCCGGTCTCCTCGCGGGTCTCCCGGATCACCGCCTCGATCAATGTTTCACCGACCTCCAAGTGCCCCGCAGGTTGGTTGATGACCAGGTCGCCGCTCGACGATCGTTCGCGGACCATCAAGAACCTTCCATCCCGTTCGACCACGGCGGCCACGGTCACACGCGGCCGCTCCATCGCGGCGGCTGCGGTTTCATATTCATGCATGGATTTTTTACCGGGTGAATTGTATTGTCCTTGGCCCTATGCTATCAAAAGCGTCGGGAGCGCTCGAGTGCCCGTAGACAGCCGATGACGCGCCGCAAGCCTGAAGGAACTCGGCCTGTGCTTCGCCAGCCAAACCAGTGACCGGACGCTGGATCGGCAGCCGCGGCGAACGGAAACCACTGCCTCGTCGGTTGTTGGCCAGCGCGGCCTGTTTGCGGTCCAGACACGATGAGGCACGACGACGATATCCGCGTTCTCAACCAATCCGCTGCAACCCGAATGATCTAGGTTTCGAGGATGGCACAACTTCCCGATCACGGCACCGGCGATGGACTCGTCGTTCAGGAGTCCAAGCCCAAAGTCAAGCGCCCGCCGTTGTACAAAGTGATCCTGCTGAACGACGATTTCACCCCGATGGAATTCGTGGTAGAAGTGCTGATGAATTTTTTCGGCATGACCGAGGAGAAAGCCACCCAGATCATGCTGCATGTGCATACCCGCGGAATCGGCGTATGCGGTGTCTACACGAGAGATGTTGCCGAAACGAAGGTCAAACAAGTATCCGACTATTCACGGCAGCATCAGCATCCGCTATTGTGTACCATGGAAGAGGCGTAACGAGCTACCCCGACCGCAGGTTCACCCATGTTAAGCAAAGAACTGGAATTTTCCCTGAATACGGCGTTTCGGATGGCTTACGAGAAGCGCCACGAGTTCATCACGGTCGAACATCTGCTGCTCGCGATGCTTGACAATTCCGTGGCCGTCGACGTACTGAAAGCCTGCGGCGGCGATGTGGATGCATTGAAACGCGAACTGACCGAGTTCCTCGACGAAACCACGCCCCACATTCCACCCGGCGTGAAACGGGAAACGCAACCGACCTTGGGTTTTCAGCGGGTACTGCAGCGCGCAGCTTTCCATGTGCAGTCTTCGGGCAAGAAGGAAGTCACGGGCGCCAACGTCCTGGTCGCCATTTTCAGCGAGCAGGATTCCCACGCGGTGTACTTGCTGAACAAACAGGACGTCACCCGGTTGGACGTCGTGAATTACATCTCTCACGGCATCTCAAAAATACGTGACGAGAGCGAGACACCGCCTCGCGGACCCGTACCGGACGGCGAAGATGTGGAAAGCGGCGGCACCAATCCTCTGGAGAAATTTGCCACCAATTTGAACGAGTCAGCGCGGCGCGGCAAGATCGATCCCTTGATTGGCCGCAAAGACGAGATCGAACGAACGGTGCAGGTCCTGTGCCGCCGGCGGAAAAACAATCCATTGCTGGTCGGCGAAGCCGGCGTCGGCAAGACCGCGATCGCGGAAGGGCTGGCCAAGAAGATCGTCGAGGGTGACGTCCCGGAAATTCTCAAAAACTGCGTCATCTACTCCCTCGATCTGGGCGCGCTGGTGGCTGGAACCAAATATCGTGGGGACTTCGAAAAAAGGCTCAAATCGCTGCTCGCGCAGCTGAAA
>JALORT010000439.1 GCA_025458755.1 Methylotetracoccus sp. | reverse complement strand
TGGCGGTGGTGCAGATTGCGAGCCGCGAAGGCGGTCCGGTGCATCTGGGCAGCGTATCGGGGCCGGCGCTGGATTTCGCCGCGCTGCCCTATGCGCTCGCGGAGGCAGGCTGACCTCCGTCACTTCAGGCGCGGCAGTTTCCAGGGTGTGTTTTCCAGATAGAGCAGGAATTTCTCAACCGCCATTGGCCGGCTGATGTAGTAACCCTGCGCCATGTCGCAGCCCATCTCCCGCAGCATCTCCAGCGTGGATTGGGTTTCGACGCCTTCCGCGATCACCTCCAGCCCGAGGTTGTGGGCGAGATCCACGGTCGAGCGCACGATGGCCGCATCGTCGCGCTGGCGTTCCATGTCCATCACGAAGGATCGGTCGATCTTCAGCTCGCTGACCGGCAGGCGCTTGAGTCGGCTCAGCGAGGAATGGCCGGTACCGAAATCGTCGATGGAGAACTGTACACCGTGTTCGCGCAATTGCGTCAGCACGCCCTGCACGCGGGCGTGTTCGCTGAGGAACAGGCTTTCGGTGATCTCGAGTATGAGGCAGGGACGCGGCATCGCCATACGCGCGAGCAGGGACACCACCTGCGCGGGGAACTGCGGGTCCAGCAGGCTGTGCATGGACAAGTTGACGGCCACCGTGAATTCCAGGCCGGCGGCTCGCCACTGCGCGCATTGCTGCAAGCCACGTTCGATCGCCCAGAGCGTAAACGGACGGATCAGCCCGCTCTCTTCCAGGACCGGGATGAATTCATCGGGCGGCACGAAGCCGCGCTTCGGATGGGACCAGCGGGCGAGCGCCTCGACACCGTAGAGAGTCCCGGTGCGCAGATCGACCTTGGGCTGGAAATACAGTTCGAATTCCCGGTTGACCAGCGCCTGGCGCAGATCACCCACCAGACTCAGTCGGCCCGGTTGGATGGCATCCTCGGCCGCATCATAGACGGCGAAGCCGTAGCGGGCGCGTTTGGCCGCGTACATGGCGATATCGGCGTGCTGCATCAGGCTGCCGGCGTCACTGCCGTGCTGCGGATACACAGCGATGCCGATGCTGGCGGACACCGAGAAGCGCATGGCATTGATCTCGAAGTCGTCCTCCAGTCCGGCAAGCAAGGTGCGGGCAACATGACTGGCCAGTTCAGCATTGGCGCCAGGGAGGACCACGGCGAATTCGTCCCCGCCCAGTCGACCGAAGGTATCGCTGTGACGCAAGTGGCTGGATAGCCGTTCCGCGACCTCGACCAGCAGCTGATCGCCTGCGGCATGACCGACGGTATCGTTGATGTCCTTGAAGCGGTCGAGATCGAGCAGCAACACCGATACGCTGCCGTGATCACGTTGCGCGGCATACAGTGCCTGCTGGAGCCGGTCCTGGATGAGAGAGCGGTTTGGCAGCCGGGTCAAATGGTCGTAGAGCGACAGCCGCTCCAGTTCGCCGTTGATGGCGATCAGTTCCTTGTTGAGCAGGCGCAGCTCGCTCTGGTAGGTCTCTGCGCGCTGCTTGGCCTCAGCCAGCTCAGCGTAGGCGATGGCGTTCTCGATGGCGATGCTGACATGTCCGGCGAACAATGAGAGCAGGTTGAGATCCTGGCGGGTGAAGTCGCCGCCGCCGATCTTGTTCATGCCGGCCAGGCCGCCGAGGAAATGGCCCTTGCCGATCATCGGCACGAGGATGAGCGTGCCGACTTCCTTTTCCCAGCGGTTGCGCTCGTCGGGTTCGAGTTCGTCCAGTACGCCACGCCACCAGGCGCGCTTGTGGCGCCATACCCAGCCGCAGACGCCGAAATCCAGCGGCAGGCTCTCGCCGACGATTTCTCTCGCATTGATGCCGGCACCGGCACGGTATGTGTAGTGCTCAAGATCCTCGTCGAGGACCGGAATCAGGAGAGTTTCGGCCTGGATCAGCTCGCGCGCACGTTCCGCGACCAAAGCGAATACCCGGTCCAGGTCCAGCTCACTGCCGACGGCATTCACGGTCTCCTTCAGCAGCTCGATTTCGCGCTCGCGCTGACGCAGCTCGGTCACCAGTTCCTGGAGAGAACGGTCATACGCTGACATGGGCTGCATCTGACTCACCGAAAACACCTCCTATTCGGCGCTGCTGAAGATCCCCGCTATGCCGCCACCCCGAGCGGCGGGGGCGACTCTTCCGGGGCTGGTCAAGCTTTATCGAAATTAGCGAGTAAGAACTTGAATTGCAAATCAAAGCGCAGCCGCGGACGGATCAGACGTCGAGCCGGGTACGGCGGAAATCTTCAAACAATAAACCTATATATCAGTTACTTGTATGAGTTCAGACCGGACGCATGTGCGGGAACAGCAGGACGTCCCGGATCGAAGGCGCATCGGTGAACAACATCACCAGCCGGTCGATGCCGATGCCCTCGCCCGCCGTCGGCGGCATGCCGTGCTCCAGGGCGCAGATGTAGTCGGCGTCGAAATGCATGGCCTCCTCATCGCCCGCCTCCTTGTCCTCCACCTGGCGGCGGAAGCGCTCGGCCTGGTCCTCGGCATCGTTCAGCTCCGAGAAGCCGTTGGCGATCTCGCGGCCGCCGACGAAAAACTCGAAGCGGTCGGTGACGAACGGGTCGTGGTCGTTGGCACGCGCCAGCGGTGAGACCTCGGTCGGATAGGCGGTGATGAAGGTCGGGTGCTTGAGACGCGCCTCGACGGTCTTCTCGAAGATCTCGATCTGCACTTTACCGAGACCATAACTCGGCTTGAGCGCGATGCCCAGACGCTCGGCGATGCGCCGCGCGGCGACGAGGTCATCGAGTTCGGCGGCGGTGATGTCCGGATTGAAATGCAGGATGGATTCCTTCACGGTCATGCGTGTGAACGAGCGGCCAAAGTCGTATTCCTCGCCCTGGTACT
>JALORT010000438.1 GCA_025458755.1 Methylotetracoccus sp. | reverse complement strand
GCTCTACCCGCGTTTGCAGACGCTTGCCGCCCTCACCTTGCGTGACGAGGTTCTCCCCGAACGGATCCCATCAACCGGGTTGATCATCCTGCGCGACGGCCAGCCGGGTGAGCCGGAAGTGACGTGCTGTGACCCCCGATGCTCATCCAGCTGAGGCCAGAGTCGGCGGTTGAATTTGGCGCGATTGCGCCGACGGAGCAATGGGCGATCTGCGCAGCGGTTCAGATGCGCGAAGCTGATCGCCCATTGCGGTGAGTTGGGCGGCGAAGACAGCCGGGGCCTGGTATCCGAGGGCCGAATGGGGCCGTTCGGTGTTGTAGGTGTGGGTCCATTCAGCGACAGCCTCGCGGGCATGGTCGATGCCGAAGAACAGTGTCTCGTTGAGGAGTTCATCCCGCATCCGGCCGTTGAACGCCTCACAGTTCCCATTCTGCATGGGCTTGCCGGGAGCGATGTAGTGCCACTTCACCTTCATCTTCTCGGCCCATTCTAGGATCGCGTTCGAGGTGAACTCAGTCCCATTGTCTGAGACGATCACGCCGGGCCTGCCGCGCCGCTCGATCAGCGCCGTCAGTTCCCTGGCAACTCTGCGGCCGGAAATCGAGGTGTCGACCACGGCAGCCAGGCTTTCCTTGGTGACATCGTCGATCACGTTCAGGATGCGGAAGCGGCGGCCGTCAGCGAACTGGTCCTGCACGAAATCGACCGACCAGCGGGCGTTGGCCAGAGCCTCGGTTACCAGCGGTGCCCGTGTGCCGATGGCCCGCTTGCGGCTGCGGCGCCGACGCACGGATAGCCCCTCCTCGCGGTAGAGCCGCTGCGTGCGCTTGCGGTTCAGCACATGCCCGTCCCGTCGCAGGATCACATGCAGGCGGCGATAGCCAAACCGCCGATGCGTCTCGGCAGCCCCGCGCAAGACCTCGCGCAAGGCAGCATCGTCCGGCCGGCGATGGCGGTATCGCACCGACGACCGATCCGCACCGATCAGGTAACACGCCCGCCGCTCGCTCATCTCGTAACCCTCTTCGAGATGCGCGACGGCCTCGCGCCTAGCGGCGGGCGTTACCATTTTTTTGACAGCAGATCCTTGAGCGCCGTGTTGTCGAGCATTGCCTCGGCCAGCAGGCGCTTCAGCTTGGCGTTCTCGTCTTCGAGCGCCTTCAGACGCTTCGCCTCGGACGGCTCCATGCCGCCAAACTTTGCCTTCCAGGCATAGAACGTGGCACCGCTGATCCCGTGCCTGCGGCAGACCTCGGCCGTCTTTGCGCCCGCCTCCTGCTCCCGCAGGATCGCGATGATCTGCTCTTCGGTGAACTTCGATCTCTTCATGTCCGGTCCTCTCATTGGGCCGGACTCTAGCATCAGATGGACGAATTATCGGGGGTCACAGCAGAAGCTATTCACTGCCGTCCGACGGGGTCTAGTTTACGTATCACCCTGCCCAAGTCGTGAGCCTGTCGGGCAAGGTGATTGGAAACCGTTTCGACGCAGCGATCGGTTCAGATGCTCGCAAAGCGCCACCAGCTGTTCACTCAAACGCAGGCAAACGCGACGATCCAACCTACTCAGCCGGCGTAACTTCCGGCATTTGATACTTCCTGAACGCTTCGACATCGGGCCTGTAGGCGCGCAGCAGGAAGCTCCATCCGTCCTCGGGTGTATTGGCATAGTTCGGCGCGAGGCTGCGGCAATCGTCCGAACCGAAGGCCACGGTGAAGGACCCGTCGTCGTTGTTGATCACGCCACGGTTCGAACTCACGATATTGTCCGTGTCGGTCATCAGATAGTTCTTCGGCCCGTAAAGGGTGATCGAATAGAACGCCTTGACAGGCACCGGGGGGAAGGTCGCGGTATAGCACTTGCCGCCCTTCGCGTCCTTAGGGCCGCCAATGGCGTACATGGCGTTTTCGTCCTCCGACAGGCCCCAGGCGCCCGCCGTGACATAGGTGAAGCGTTCCCAATCGTCGACTTCGGACGTCTGTTTCTTCATGGTCGCGAAGGAGTTCGGCAGCTTGTTGTATTCCGCCACCAGCGGAGCACGCACCTTTGCCAGCAGGTCGAGGTCCGGGCGGGTCAACGCATCTTCGCTGGCGGCACCGGTGATCTTGTATTGCGGCTGCAAGACCTGCGTCACATAAGCCACATCTTCCGCCGTGCCGGTGGTGCCCATCCGCACCCCGACGCCGACGAAATCGGTGTCGAAATCCTCGGCCGAAAACGTGCGCGGGCCGCTCTCGTAGTAGTAGAACGGCGTCATGTGGTTCTCGGTGATGATTTGGACCGACACGAAGCGATCGCCGACATCGGGGATATCCACCGTGAAGCCCTGCGTCGCGTTGACCGCCGCAACGGAATAGATCGTGTCATTGTTGGGCGAGACGACCCAAGTGTCCGCCGCCGTCGATAGGCCGGAGAAGTGGAAGAATTGGTTGAGCCCTGACCGGCCGATGAAGTCGGCAAGGAAGGCTCTGGATTCGGCCTGGATATACTCCTTTGCCGTCATTCCATGACTGACCGGGTCCACCGCCCAGCCGCTTGAATCGATGGTGTCGGGGATTTCGGCCACCGCCGTACCAGCCGCGATAAGCATCGAAAGCGCCACGGTCGTGCCGCGAACGAGATTGCTGAACATGGTTGTTCCTCCGGTATCTTCTGATCAGTTCACTTTGTTCATTGGTGGTGCGGCCCAAGTACCGTCCAGCGCCGCTTCCTTCGGCCAGTAGAGCCGCATGATGACCGAGAACGGGCCTTCAGGTGCAGGCAGCCAGTTGGTTTCCTTGTCCGCACCCGGCGAGGCGTTCTGAATGTAAAGCGTCAGCCCGCCGTCGGCACCGCGCACAAAGCTGTCGATCATGGTCGAATTGAGCAGGTAGCG
>JALORT010000437.1 GCA_025458755.1 Methylotetracoccus sp. | reverse complement strand
CGGCTCCCGCGGGGTCCCCGGCGGGAGCCGGCAGGCGCGTAACGATGGCCTCGAACAACTCCGGGATGCCGAGGCCCTCCTTGGCGGATACCAGCAGGGCGGCCGTTGGGTCGAGCCCCAGGTCGGATTCGATCTGACGCTTGACGCGTTCGGGATCCGCCGAAGGTAGGTCGATCTTGTTGATGACCGGTATGATTTCCAGGTCGTGCTCTAAAGCCAGGTACATATTGGCGAGGGTCTGGGCTTCCACGCCCTGACTGGCATCGATCAGCAGCAGTGCTCCGTCGCAGGCCGACAGGGCGCGTGAAACCTCGTAAGTGAAATCGACATGCCCCGGCGTGTCGATCAGATTGAGCCAGTAACGCTTCCCGTCCCGGGCCGTATAAGGCAGGCACACCGTTTGGCTTTTGATGGTGATGCCGCGTTCGCGCTCGATGTCCATTGTGTCCAGGATCTGGTCCTGGAAATCGCGGTCCGAAACGATGTGAGTGGCCTGGATCAGTCGATCGGACAAGGTGGACTTGCCGTGGTCGATGTGCGCGATGATGCTAAAGTTGCGTAAGTTGTCCATAAACGTTGCGCTGACTCCACTTATCCGAAGGCCGCCGGTAGGCTGCGCGGACGGCCGGCGAAGACGGTGCAAAATTGACTCTGCGCTTTTTTCCCTGTATTATTGGAATTGTTGCGCAAATTTAAATAATTAGCAGTGAATCGCGCCGGATGTCAAGACGGCTGGCGGCATGACGCAGGGGATGTCCCGAGGCTGGAAGGGGATCGGCGTCGGCGTGCCGGGGGGTTGTGCACGTGGGAAGGCAGATTCTGATCGTCGATGACAAGGCCGAAGTCCGCGAGGCCGTGGAAGCGTTCATGCGGAAAGCCGGTTTCGCCGTGCAATCGGCGGCGTCGGTCGAGGACGGTCTGGCTCGGATGCATGCTGCCGCGTTCGACATCGTCATCACGGACATTCAGTTTCCGGACGGGTTGGGGGGGCTTGAGCTGACTCAGATCGTCCGGCGGGACCATGGCGCGGATGTGATCGTCATGACCGGTTACAGCAGCGAGTACTCCTACGAGGAAGCGGTCAGCCTGGGGGCCAGCGATTTTGTGGTCAAGCCGTTTCGTGCCGAGGAGCTGCTGCTGCGGGTGCGGCGGGTGCTGCGCGAGCGCGAGCTGACCGAAGAGCGCAACCGCATGATGGAAAAACTGCAGACGCTGGCTGTGACCGATGGACTGACCACGCTCTTTAACTCCCGCCATTTTCACAGCCAACTCGAATTGGAAGTCGATCGTTCCCTGCGTTACCGCCACTCCCTGTCTCTGCTGCTGATCGACGTCGATCATTTCAAGGAATATAACGACCGCTTCGGCCACGTCGAGGGCGACAAGGTTCTGGTGCGCTTCAGCCAAATCCTCAAATCCTGTCTGCGGACCAACGATTCCGCTTATCGTTACGGCGGGGAGGAGTTCACCGTGATCCTGCCGGAAACCGGGGCCGAGGAAGCCCGGAAGGTCGCCCAGCGTATCCGCACCACCCTGGAGGCGGAGGTGTTTCATCCACCGTCCAGTCGGCCGGTTTCCAAGACCATCAGTATCGGCGTTACTCAGTACGGCCCGGTGGAGAGCACGACCGATTTTGTCCGCCGCGCCGATCAGGCCATGTATCTCTCAAAGCAAAGCGGCCGCAACTGTGTCTCCGTGCTACCCCCCCCGGCCCAGTCGGCCTCATCCTCCACGCGGCCGTTGCCTACGAGCCATTGAAGACCGGGGTTCGGTTCGAGCCGGTCAGTTTTCTATGGCGACTTGGATGAAGAGATCTCCGCGCTGGCCGTCCGCCAGGGCGTTGCCCTGTCCACGGATGCGCAGCAGCGTGCCGTCGCGGACACCCGGCGGAACGACGACCCGCAGCAGCCGCTTCGACCAGGCGCTGGGCACGCTGACCAGCTTCCGGGTACCGAGGCGGGCCTCATGGGCGGAGACGCTCACCGTCGCATAGAGATCGATCGAATCCCCCCGGCCGGCCGGCCGGATGAGTTGCAGACGGTCCGTGGTCGTGCGAGCGGCCATGCGCCGCAGGGGGTCGGTCCAGCCGGTTCCCGGCACGGCGTCGAAGACCTTCAAGGCCAACATGCCGAAAACAAATCCCCCGATGTGCGCCCACCAGGCGACTCCGCCTGCCGTTCCGCCGCTGCCGGCGGCGTTCAGAAACTGCAGAATGAACCAGATCCCCAGGAAAAAAAAGGCCGGAATTTCGATGAAATAGGGGATAAACAGGATCGGGATCAGGGTCAGGACGCGCGAGCGCGGAAAGAGGATGAAATAGGCCCCCATGACGCCGGCGATCGCGCCGCTGGCGCCGATGGTTGGCACGCCGGAGGTCCGGTGTATCAGCAGGTGGGCCAGACCCGAGGCCAGGCCGCATAAGAGATAAAAGGCCGCGTAGCGCAGCGGCCCGAAATGATCCTCGACATTGTCGCCGAAAATATACAAGGACCACATGTTTCCCAGAAGATGCCAGAACCCTCCGTGCAGAAACATGAAAGACACCAGCGCGAAAACCTGTTCCCCGAAAGTGAAATAGTCCGCGATCGGGGGGACGAAATAGCGGGCCGGCACCAGGCCGTACAGGAAGATGAACCGGTCCAGATGGGGACCCTGGGCCATCTGCACCAGGAACACCAGCGCATTGATAATGATGATGCCGTGGGTGACGAGCGGCCGCGTGCGCGCCGGTACCGTGTCACGGAGCGGAATCATAGGCCTTGATCTTGTCGAGGTTCGCCTGGATCTTCTGCTGCTTGTCCATCAACTCCCGCTGCTGGGCTTTCACCTTTTCCTTGAACCGTTCGAGTTCCCCATGCAGGTTGGCGATCATGTCGCT
>JALORT010000436.1 GCA_025458755.1 Methylotetracoccus sp. | reverse complement strand
AGCTTTACAGAATCTACCCGACCGGCCAACGCGCACGCGACGTACTGGAACCGCTGGTGCGGCAGGTGGCGGCCGACCCGTGCATCACCGTCTATACGAACGCGCAGTTGGAAAGCTCGACGGGAGTCATCGGAGACTTCCGCACAACGATTCGGCTGACGCCTCGCGGCGTCACGCCGGACTGCCCCGACCCGCAAGCGGCCATCGACTCCTGCCCCGAGGAGTGCGTTGACCAGTTCAACCTCGGGCTCTCGAAGCGAAAGGCGATCTACAGATCCTACGACCACTGCTACCCGGAGCTCCCGGCCATCGACTGGAGAAACTGCACCAAGTGCGGCGCCTGCTTCCAGGCCTGCGGCGGGCGCGGCATCAACCTGGACGACCAGCCGCAGTTCGTTGAGATCCAGTCCGGCGCCATCATCATCGCGGTGGGCCTGAACACCTATGGGCCAAGACACGGCGAATACGGCTACGGCAAGTTCCCGGAAGTGGTCACGCTGGCCCAGATGAACCGGCTGCTCGACCCGAGCGGACCAACCAAGGGCAGGCTGCTCATCAATGGCCGGACGATTCGCAGTGTCGGCTTCCTGCACTGCGTCGGGAGCCTGCAGCGCAAGGGCATTCACAATCCGATGGCGGACGGCAAGCTGAATCAGTATTGCAGCCGCGTCTGCTGCACGACGACGATGCACACGGCGGCGCAGGTGCGTGAGCGCTTTCCGGAAGTTCATGTGTACGACTTCCATGAGGACATCCGCACCTACGGCAGGCGCCATGAAGGCTACTACGACCAGGTGTGCGAGCAGGGCGTGGCGTTCATCCGCTTCGACCCGATGAGGCCGCCGGTGGTGGAGGAAGATCCGCGCGGCGAGGCGCCGCTGGTGGTGAGAACCGTGGACCGCCTCACGGCGGGCGAGGAGATCGAAGTGCCGGTGGATCTGCTGGTGCTGGCCACGGGCCTGGTGGCGCGCGACATGACCCGCCTGATCGATCTCTACCGCTGCTCGGTGGGTGCGGACCGGTTCCTGATGGAGGTTCACCCCAAACTGCGGCCGGTCGAATTGGCGGCT
This sequence comes from Methylotetracoccus sp., assembly GCA_025458755.1. Classification (GTDB taxonomy): domain Bacteria; phylum Pseudomonadota; class Gammaproteobacteria; order Methylococcales; family Methylococcaceae; genus Methylotetracoccus. Next base: position 1,808 of record JALORT010000436.1, on the reverse strand, counting down.
TCTGGGCTGTTTCTCGCGGGGACGGTGCAGGGGCCGATGGACATTGGCGAGTCCACTGCGGCGGCTGCGGCAGCCGCGGCAAAAGCGTCTGCGCTCATCTCGGCGGGCACCATCGAGCTCGACCCGTTCGTCGCCGAAGTCCGCGCCGATCGTTGTTCCGGCTGCAGGATCTGCCTCAACGCGTGCCCGTTTTCGGCGATCGCCAGAAACGAGCAGGAAGCACGCGCCGAAATCAACACGGCTCTTTGTCTCGGCTGCGGAACCTGCGTGGCGAGCTGTCCTTGCAACGCAATCGGCCAGTACGGCTTCAGCGACGATCAGATCCATGCCGAAGTGGCGGCGCTGCTGGCGGACGCGCCGGTGCGCGGGCCAAACTGGCAGCCGCGCATCGTCGCCTTCCTCTGCTATTGGTGCTCGTACACCGGTGCGGACAACGCCGGCACGGCCAGAATGACCTACCCGGCCAACGCCGACATCGTCAAGGTGATGTGCTCGGGAAGAATCGATCCGGAACTCATCACCACCGCCTTCACGCTCGGCGCCGACGGTGTGATGGTGCTCGGCTGTCACATCGGCGATTGCCATTACACCAGCGGCAACCACAAGACGATGGTACGGATGCCGCTGGTGCGCCGGCTGCTGACCGACCTTGGCATCAAGTCCGAAAGGTTCAGGCACGAGTGGGTGAGCGCCGCCGAAGGCGAGAAGTTCAGCCAACTGGTGAGGGAGATGACGGAAGAGGTGCGCGCGCTCGGTCCGCTGGATTGGCCGTCGCACATGGACGCCGCCGGAGTCGGACACGGCCGGGATCTCGAACCGTGGGGAGAGGAGCTGCCATGCCAGGTAACGGCAGATTGAAAATCGGCGTCTACTGGGCGGCGAGTTGCGGCGGCTGCGACGTCTCGGTTTTCGAGATCGGCTTCCGCATCCTCGACCTGCTGCGGATCGCCGACGTCGTCTTCTGGCCTTGCGCCGCCGATTTCAAGTACGCGGATGTGGCGCAATATCCGGACGGCTTCATCGACGTCTGCCTGTTCAACGGCGGCATCAGAAACACGGAACAGGAGAGGGTCGCGCGGCTCTTGCGGAAGAAGTCGCGAACGCTGGTCGCCTATGGCGCCTGCGCCGCGGACGGCGGGATTCCGGCACTGGCCAACTTCAGCAGCCGGGAGGCGCTGTTCCAGTACGCCTACCACGATTCGCCTTCGACGGAGAACCCGCTGGGCGTCGAACCGCGCCATGAAACAAAGACCGCGTGCGGGACGCTCGACATCCCCGACGTCTACTCCGCCGTCCTGCGGCTTGGCGATGTCGTCGCGGCCGACTACACCGTTCCGGGCTGCCCGCCGCAGGCGGACCGTGTGTGGGAGGTGATCCAGGCGGTGGCGGGGGGAGCGGTTCCGGCGCACAACGAAGCGCTGCGGGTGGGCTGCACGATGAAGAGCGTCTGCGACGAATGCCCGCTCGAGAAAAGGCTGGTGAAGATCACCCAGTTCCGGCGCCACCATCAGTTCCGGCCCGAACCGGGCTGGTGTCTGCTCGAGCAGGGCGCGCCTTGCATGGGTCCGGCGACCCGCGGAGGATGCGGCGCGCTCTGCCTCAAGGCGGGGATGCGCTGTGAAGGCTGTTACGGACCGCCGCCCGAGGTCAGCGATCAGGGCACGGCGATGGCGGGCGCGCTCGGCTGTCTGCTCGATGCAGCCACAGAAAAGAGGGCGGCGGAACTGATCGGCCAGATCCCCGACCCCGCTGGCACCTTCTACCGGTTCAGCATGGCGTCGAGCCATTTGAAGGCGCGGCGCTGACAG
>JALORT010000435.1 GCA_025458755.1 Methylotetracoccus sp. | reverse complement strand
ATGCGTTTGACCTGGATGTCGAACAGCGTATCGGGGTTAACGACGATACCGGTACGCACTTTGATGATCTTCGCCAGCCGTTCCTTATTTGCGGACTTCACCTGGCGCCAAGCATCCTGAAAGGCGGAATCACCGGCGGACGCCTCGAGTTCCCGCAGTCGGTTCAGATCGGTCAGCCACCCCGCGCCGATCCGCTCGTCGATCAGGTCCGCCAGGCGCGGGTTGCTGAGGGCGACGAACCGTCTCGGTGTCACACCATTGGTGACGTTTAGAAAGCGATCTGGATCGACCTGACAAAAATCGCTGAACAACTGGGATCTGACCAGTTCCGAGTGCAGCGCGGCTACACCGTTGACGGCATGACTGCCGACCACCGCGAGGTTGGCCATCCGGACGTACTTGTCGCCGCTTTCATCGATGATGGACAGGTGCGCCACCTTGCCGTCGTCGCCCGGAAACTGCTGCCGCACTTCGTCGAGCCAGCGGCGATTGATCTCGAAGATGATCTCGGTATGGCGGGGCAGCACCGATGAGAACAGCGGCAGCGGCCATTTCTCCAGCGCTTCCGGCAACAAGGTGTGATTGGTGTAGGACAAGGACTGTCGGGTGACGGCCCAGGCCTGATCCCACTCAAGTCCGTGCTTGTCGACCAATTGCCGCATCAACTCGGCGACCGCGATCGACGGATGGGTGTCGTTCAGCTGGATGCGGTGCATCTCGTGAAAGCGTTCGATGGGAAGCCCCCTTCGCAGGCACAAGCGGATCAGGTCCTTGATCGAACAGGCCACGAAGAAATACTGCTGCTCCAGGCGCAGGCGCTTGCCCGCGAAGTTTTCGTCATTGGGATACAGCACCTTCGAGATGGTCTCCGAAGCCACCTTCTCCTCCACCGCGCCGTAGTAGTCACCCCGATTGAAGTCGGTGAAATCGAAGGACTCGGCGGCCTCGGCGCTCCACAGCCGCAGCAGCGCGCAGGTGTCGGTGCGGTAGCCGAGGATCGGCGTATCGTACGGAATACCGACGACGACGCGGCCCGCGACCCAACGCACCCGATAGCGGCCGCGGTCGTCGATGTAGGACTCGGTGTGTCCGCCCAGCTTGACCACCTGCGCGAACTCCGGCCGCGGAATCTCCCAGACATTGCCGTAGCGCAGCCACTTGTCGGTCGCCTCGATCTGCCAGCCGTCTTTGATCTTCTGATCGAAGATGCCGAACTCGTAGCGGATTCCGTAGCCGGTGGCGGGGTACCCCAGCGCCGCCAGAGACTCCAGATAGCATGCCGCCAGCCGTCCCAAACCGCCGTTGCCGAGACCGGGCTCTTCCTCGAGGCCAATGAGTTGGTCCAAATCCAGCCCGAAGCCGGCCAGCGCCTGCCGCGCATGGTCCGCGATACCGAGGTTCATCAGATTGTTGCCGAGATGGGGTCCGACCAGAAACTCGGCAGACAAGTACGCCACATCGCGGACCTCCGGAAAATTCTGCCTCTCGACCTGTTTGACCCACCGCTGCATCACGCGGTCCCGCACCGACAGTGCGAGAGCCTGATAACGCTGCTCGGGGCTGGCGAGTTCGAGCGGTCTGCCCAAGACGAAATTCAGGTTGTCCTGAAACGCGTTGGCGAGCGTCTCGGCGCTCATGCCGGTGCGGGTGTGTTCGGCGGCTGCGGCCGGTCTCGCTGCCTTGCCTGCCATGATGTCTCTCCAGTGGGGGTGGTTGCTGATTCCGGAGGCCGCCGCCGGACGCGTCTGCGTTAAGTTCCCGGCCGGTTGCGCAGCACCTCCCGAAGGTGCGAACGGTCGCCGAGGCGAGCGAGGCGTGGGCCGTTGTCGTGAAACTCCACTAAAGCAACAGAAGCGACCGAGATCCCGACGCGGTCGCGGTACCCGCCGACATCGATTCCCAACAACGCACACAGCAGAATGCGAATGGTGGCTTTGTGGGAAATCACCAGCACGTCACCCGAGGTGTGTTCGCGTTGAATCTCATCGAGGACTTCCAGTGCCCGCCGGGCGACGTCGATGCCGCGCTCCCCGCCGGTCGGAGAATTCCATCCGGCATCAGCGACCCAACGCAAGTAATCCACCGCATGTTCACGGTTCACCTGCTCAGGCGTTTTACCCTCCCAATCACCGAAGTCCAACTCCCGCAAACCCTCGCGCAGCCGCATCTCCCGACCGGTTACCGAACAGAGCGGCTGAGCGGTCATCCGTGTCCTCAGCATCGGACTGACATAGACGGCTTGAAACGGATGTGCCTGGTAAGCCTTCGCAAAATCCTCGGCCATCTGGTGGCCGACCGGCGTCAGATCCGGATCCAGCCGGCCGCAGTAACCGCCATTAAAACTGGCCTCGGTTTCCCCGTGGCGCAACAGATAGAGGGACAAACTCATCACGCACCCCGCTGCTCAATAGGACGCCGGCAGAGTCTCCGGTCGTTTACAAAGGCCAGGTCCAATCATCGTACGCGGGCATATCGATGCCGTGCTCGTACGCGTAGTTTTGCGCCTCGATCTGCATGTCGCGGAAACGTTCTTTGGAATGGGCACCGAGGACCGACAAACGCGGAACGCGGTCGATCACGTCGATCGCCAGACTGAAACGGTCGATCTCGTTCTGGATCGCCAACTCCAGCGGCGTGTTGATGTTGCCCTTCTCCTTGTAGCCGCGCACATGCAGCTGATTGTGGTTGGCATGACGGTAGGTCAGGCGGTGAATCAGCCACGGATACCCGTGGAAGTTGAAAATCACCGGCTTGTCCCGGGTGAAGATGCTGTCGAAGTCCCGCTCGCTCAGCGCATGAGGCCCCTCGTGGTGGAGGGTCATCAGATCGACGACATTGACGAAGCGGATCTTGATGTCGGAAAACTCGGCGCGGAGCATCGCCGT
>JALORT010000057.1 GCA_025458755.1 Methylotetracoccus sp. | reverse complement strand
CACCCACTACCTCGGCCTGGTCTGCGTACTGCTGGCTTTCACCGGTAGCGCCGCCGCCTCCGAGTATTTCTGGAACATGTCGATCGTGCTGGTGGTTCTATTCGTGGTGCTCGGGTTTTCAATCGTACATCGGTTGTTTGCGTCCAAAGCCAACAAGCGATTCTGGCTGGCGGGCCTTTATGTGCTGGCTATGTTGGTGCCGCAAACTTTGCTGCCGGTCGCCCTGCTCGGCATCACCGATGCTTGGGTGAATTGGCGCGAACGGCTGGCGCGGTGAGCAAGAGAGGGCTGTTCCCGTCTGATGCAGGCACGTTCTCAAACTTTTAGGGGTTAAATCCGATGGATGTTATTCTTCTCGAAAAAATTCCGAATCTGGGCAATTTGGGCGATAAAGTGTCCATTCGGCCCGGTTTCGGTCGGAATTATCTTATTCCGCAAGGGAAAGCCGTCCCCGCGACTGCCGCTAGGCTGGCCGAGTTCGAACAACGACGGGCCGAGCTGGAAAAAAAGGCCGCCACGGCACTCGCCGCCGCCGAGGCTCGTGCGGCGCAGCTCCAAGCTCTGCAAGTCACGATCGCGCAGAAGGCCGGCGAGGAAGGCCGACTCTACGGGTCGGTCGGAACGAAGGACATCGCGGACGCGGTATCGGCGCTTGGAGTGGAACTTCGCAAGGCGGAAGTGCGCCTGCCCACCGGGCCGTTGCGACACACCGGCGACTACCAGATCGCCGTGCAGCTCCACGGTGATGTCACCGGTCAAGTCGCGGTCCGGATCGTTCCAGAGTAGCCGGTCCGAAACGCATCGGGCGTGCGCCTCCTCTATACCCTGCTTTTCTACGCGGCTACGCCTTTTATTCTCGCGCGTGTCTTCTGGCGCGGTCGCTGGAATCCCGCCTATCGCCAACGTATTCCCGAGCGTTTCGGGTTTTACGGGGGCGAAGGCGGGCGCCGGGAAACTGCCTGGGTTCATGCCGTTTCCGTCGGCGAAGTCGAGTCCGCCATACCGCTCGTCCGCAGTCTTCTGGAACTCCGGCCCGGACTCTCCGTACTCTTCACATCGACCACGCCGACCGGTTCGGCCCGAGTGCAAGCGACGCTCGGAGATCGCGTCCAACATTGCTACCTCCCCTACGACCTGCCTGGTTGCGTTAATCGCTTTCTCCGGCACTTTCAGCCCCGGATTGCAGTGATCCTCGAGACCGAACTCTGGCCGAATCTCTTTGCCGCGTGCGCAGCACATTCGATCCCGTTGTTCATCGTGAACGGCCGGCTCTCAGCGCGTTCCACCGACGGCTATCGCCGGTTGGCTTCTCTAGTGAAGGATACGCTGACCCACGTCACGGCCATCGCTGCACAGACGGACGAGGATGCGAGCCGCTTCGTGGCGATTGGGGCGGCGCGGAACAAGGTCATGACCTGCGGGAACATCAAGTTCGATCTGGAGGTACGTGACGATTTCTCCGAGCAGGGCATGCGCGACCGCCAACTACTGTTTGGGGGGGACCGGCCCGTCCTGATCGCGGCAAGCACGCACGAAGGAGAAGAGCAACTGCTGCTGGCCGTGTACGCCACGCTGCTCACTCAGTTTCCACGACTGGCACTGATTTTGGTCCCCAGGCACCCCGAACGCTTTCCAAGCGTTGCAGCGCTTTGCAGGAACTGCGGTTATTCGGTGGTCCAGCGCAGCGAAGGCCGGACATGCTCGTCGGAAGACCAAATCTTTCTGGTGGATACGATGGGCGAACTAAGGCGCTTCTATGCCGCCGCCGACCTCGCCTTCGTTGGTGGCAGCCTGGTACCGGTTGGTGGGCACAATGTGCTGGAACCGGCAGCCGTGGGAACACCCGTGCTGTTCGGCCCCTATATGGAAAACTTTCGGGAAATCTGCTTGGCGCTCTCGGCAGCCGGCGGCGCTTTGCCCTGTGAGAATACCGCTGCCCTGGAGCGCCACTGCGCTTCCCTGCTCGCAAACGCTGAACAGCGCACGGCGATGGGGGGGTGCGGGCGTTCCTTCGTCGCGGCGAACCGGGGCGCTCTCGCCCGAATCCTGTCGGTACTCGGCGGTTATCTACCCGCCGCCGCGGCCGCGGCGAACTCTACCTCGGCTTCGTCCTCGAACGGGGCGGGACGACCGATAAAATAACCCTGCCCCAAGTCGACGCCAAGCGAGGCAATGGTCTGCAAGGTCGCGGCATCCTCGATACCCTCGGCAATGACTTCGATATCGTTGCCGTGCGCGAGGGTTGTGATCGCAGACACAAAAGCCTGGTCGCGAGGATTTTTCGCAATGCAGGTGACATAGCTCTGGTCGATCTTTACGAATTGGACCGGAAGATGGCGAAGGTACGAAAATGACGCAAACCCGACGCCGAAATCGTCAATGGCAAAACGAAACCCTAGCTGACCCAATTCCTCCATGATGTCCTTGGCCGTTCCGAAGTCACCGATAGCGGCAGTTTCAGTGATTTCGAAGATCAGCCGCTCCGGCTGAATATCCCGGCGCTTTATCGCCGCTTTCAATGGTTCGGTCCAGTCGCGATTGGAAAGCGCCGACGCCGAAAGATTTACGTGAATCGCTTTGAACCCGCGATTGTCCCGCTGCCGCTGCAGGAAATCGATAGCCGCTTCGACCACGTAGCGGTCAATTTCCCGAATCAAACCGGTCAGCTGCGCATACTCCAGAAATTCCCCCGGAGCAATGGCAGTCCCATCCTCACTCCGCAACCGCACCAGTGCCTCGTAATACTGGATCTGACCCGATCCCATGGTGACGATCGGCTGATAGAGGAAGAAGAAACGCTTGTTCAGCAAGGCCTTCTGGATCGCCTGCTTCCAATAGGTCCGATCGGAAATGCGTTCCCGCGCATGGTCGCTGTAGGAAAACATATGAATGCGTCCGCGACCGCTAGTCTTGGCCTGATACATCGCGAGGTCAGCGTTCGCCATCACCTCCTCGATGTTGTTTCCATGGTCGGGAATCAGCGCGACCCCGATGCTCGCGGTGACGTGGAACATTTTCTGCTGAACCGATATCGGAAGAGATGTCAGGCGCTTGTTCAGAAGCGTGGCGAAGGCCATGGCACCGTCCGGCGTTTGGTTCGGCATCAGGATTGCGAATTCGTCACCGCCGAGGCGGGACGGAATGTCAGCCTTGCGGATTCGCGTCTTGAGCTCGGACGCGAGTTTAGCCAACAGCTCGTCGCCCGCGAGGTGGCCGACGGTGTCATTGATGTCCTTGAAGTGATCCAGGTCGAACAGAATCAGGGCTGCCCTTGCCTCGTTCCGTTCCACTTCGCTGTAAATCCGCTCGAGTTCCTCGTGGAACCCGCGTCGATTGAAAAGTCCCGTCAACGGGTCATGATTCGCCAGCCACATGTAGCGCGTTTCGGCCTCGACGCGCTCGGTGACATCCAGGCCGACCGACAGCACCGCGACGTTGTCTGGATTATGGTCCTGGAGGCGAGTATGAACCCAGACCACATGGCGCCGGGTCCCTTCCTTGCAGAGCAGTTCGGCTTCATGCTGCAACCGGTGGCGTTTGCCACTCCATAAATCATCGAAGAGGCCGTCAAAGTCTTTGACCGTCTTTAGTTCCAGGATCAAGCTGCGAAAGTGGCGCCCGCGGAGGTCTTGCTGCTCGAATCCGGTCAACTGCAGCGTTAGTTCATTCGCTGTGAGAATGCGCCCTTCGCTGGATTGGGTCAGGATCATCACCTGTGCCGTTTCAAGCAAACCTTGCACGAAATCGCGCTCTGCCGCCAATTCCTGGGTCTTGCGTTCGATCGCTCGGGTTTTTGACTCCAGTTCATGCGACAAGCGCAGCGCGGCCTCGTCGAGAATCATCACCTCGTCTTGCCAGCGGTAGGGGCGTCTCGCGGCAGTCAATTGGCTACGCACTGTGGTGTAGGCGCCTTGCGCCAGCAGCGGAAGTGTCTCGGCCACCCGACGCAGATGGCGCAACGGAAAATTCATCAAGACTAGCAGTAGGATCTCGGCAACTACGAGTCCGCCGGCCGCGAGAAGGACGCCTTCACGCGCTGCATTATTGATCTGCCGAAGTTGAGGGCTGACATCCGTAATCACCAAAGCCGTCCCTTCCGCCTCAACCAGATCCTGCAACGGCATCCTTTGAATCGAATAGGATCGGCCCCTCCAGGTGCGTATCGCCTCTTCGACGCGATCCAGCGGCTGATGCCGGGTTGTCGCAAGATCATTCAGCATCGGCGTCAACACGTTGGCATGGGTCAACGCGGCGACGCGGAGGCCCCATCCCGGTACTGCCTGGTCCTGAGACTGATCCTGGTCGCTGACCGGCATCAGGATGCCCAGATCGGAACCGGTCAGCGATTCATATTCGATCACTAATTGAGCGATCGCCTGCTTCAACACAAAAATGCCGGCGAGGCGGCTGTCGACTAGAATCGGCTGATAGACGTATAGAGCACACTGTGGTTCGCACGCCAGAAGGTTCGCGGGCTCTTCACGATGGATCACCGACTCGATGGCCGATTTCCGAGGCCCGGAATCGGGAGTGTCCGGCAGCGCCATGCCCCAGTACCAGAATAATCGTCCGTCGGGAGAGAACAGTTCGAGTCGCTCGATATCCAGGTCGTATTGCAGGTTGGCGTAAATCGATGACGTGCGGTGAATCAACCTCGGATTGCGCTTACGGAGTGCCGCGGGAAAATCGCTGACCGATGTCAACACCGAACCGATCTGCTGGACGCGCGTGACGGAACGTGAAAACAAATCCCTGAGCTGCCGGGTCCGCAGCGCTCGGTCCAGGATTTGCTGATTGCGAAACTGATGAATGAGATGAAAATAGTTCAGAACCGCGAATGACGCACTAATCCCTACGATCAAAACACTTAAGAACACAAAGCCCTTCCAGAAAAGGCTTAAGAAGGGCCTACGCTTGGGCTCCCGCGGCGAATTTTCGTCTGGTCGTTTCATGCGTTCGCGAGTGTGGAAGGCGCCTCGATGATCGCTTTTCGGCTGCCTAATGTGCCGAGGAGAAGAATTGCAGCCGAGGCTACAATCCATGATAGACGGTTCCCGGTTGCACAGTGATCGAAGCCTCCCGGCCCCGACGATAAGAGCTTAGCGTTGATCAGCCAGTGATTCGTCACGACCAGCGGTGCCTATCGCAAATCGATCCCTCAATGGGAAGCACTGAGGCTGCGGGCTCACAGCAAAGCGGCCTCACGGCTTGAGGTGCGGCTAGGTTACAATCCGTAATCATCTCAAAGCGTAATGGAAGCATCAACGTATGACCATCCTCATTCAGCCAGTGGTCCTGTCGGGGGGCTCGGGTACCCGCCTGTGGCCTTACTCCCGCGAAGCCTTTCCGAAGCAGTTCCTGTCGTTTGTCGGCGACCGTACGTTGCTGCAGGACACCGTCGGCCGCATCGTCGCTCTCGAGAACGCAGCCGGTGGCGAGGATTTCAGCATCGCGCCGCCTTTAGTGATTTGTAACGAATTGCACCGCTTCCTTGTCGCCGAGCAGCTACGTCAGATTGGCTACGAAAATGCCTCCATCCTGTTGGAACCCGTAGGCCGCAATACGGCACCGGCAGTGACGCTGGCCGCGCTGGAGGCGACTCAGGATCCGTCATCCGACCCGGTCCTGGTCATCATGCCGTCCGATCATCACGTGGAAGATGTGGCCGGCTTCCGCCAAAGATTGGCGAAGGCGGTAGGAGTCGCGGCCCAAGGAGGCTTGGTCACATTCGGCATCGTTCCGGACCGTCCGGAAACCGGCTACGGTTATATTCGGAAAGGACCCGTAATCGCCGAAGACGCGTTCGTTGTGAGCGCATTTATCGAGAAGCCCGACATTCAAACCGCCTTACAGTATTCGAACTCCGGCGAATACCTCTGGAACAGCGGACTTTTCGTCATGAGGGCCAGCGTCTGGCTGGCAAGCATCGACCGCTACCGGCCCGACATCGCCCACTGCTGTCGGGAGGCGTTTGCGCTCGCAAAACGCGAAGCAGATTTCGTCCGGGTTGATCGGGCGATCTTCCAAACATGTCCCAGCGACTCGATCGATTATGCGGTCATGGAACGGCTGACCGCAGATTCGATCGCTGGTCAGGCGGTGGTGATACCACTGGCCGTAGGTTGGTCCGACCTCGGTTCGTGGTCTGCAGTCAGCGACCTGAATGCCCCGGATGACCACGGCAATGTGACGCATGGCGATGTGTTTGCCAAGGATACCCATAACTCACTGTTGTATTCGCAGGGCCGCTTCCTGGCGGTCCTGGGAGTCGAAGACCTCGTAGTCGTCGAAACTACGGATGCCGTTCTGGTTGCACACAAGGACAAAACGCAGGATATCAAGGCGGTCACGGAACATTTGAAGCACGCCGCGCGTCAGGAACATATTTTCCATACCAAGGTACACCGTCCTTGGGGTAATTATGAATCGATCGACCACGGGACCCGTTATCAGGTCAAGCGCCTCAACCTGAAACCGGGTGCGACCCTGTCGCTACAGTTGCATCATCACCGCGCCGAACACTGGATCGTAGTTAAAGGTACGGCACGCGTCACGCGTGGTGAAGAAACCTTCCTGATTACCGAGAACGAATCCACTTACATCCCGGTGGGCGTTCGCCATCGGTTGGAGAACCCCGGCTCCATCCCGCTGGAAATCATCGAAGTTCAGTCAGGAGGCTACCTCGGCGAGGACGACATCGTTCGTTTCGAGGATAAATATTACCGTCTCGAGAGCGCATAAGGACGAACTGGATTCATGGCTTTGCACATCGGCATCGTCGGCCTGCCCAATGTGGGCAAGTCGACGCTCTTCAATGCGCTGACGCGCGCCGCGATCGCCGCGGAAAACTATCCCTTCTGTACGATTGACCCAAACGTCGGCGTCGTTCCGGTGCCCGACCGCCGCCTGGACCAACTTGCGGCCATCGTGAAGCCACGAACCGTCATTCCCACGGTCATCGAATTCGTCGATATCGCTGGTCTGGTCGCCGGGGCATCCAAAGGTGAAGGGCTGGGTAATCAGTTTCTCGCGCACATCCGCGAGGTGGACGCCATTGCCCATGTCGTCCGCTGCTTCGAGGACCCGGATGTCGTCCATGTTGCCGGCAAAGTCGCGCCCACCACGGACATCGAGATTATCCAAACCGAACTCGCACTGGCGGACCTGGCCACGCTCGAGAAAGCGCTTCAGCGCGCGGTCAAATCCTCAAAATCCGGCAACAAGGATGAATTGGCCCGCAAGGCACTGGTGGAACGGGTCATCTCCGAACTGGATCGTGGTCGACCGGTCCGGTCGTTGAATCTCGATGAATCAGAAAAAGCATTGCTTCGGGACCTCCACCTGCTCACCGCCAAACCTGCGCTGTACCTAGCCAACGTCGAAGAAGACGGCTTCGACAACAACCCGTTGCTTGAGCAGGTCCGCGCACTCGCGACGGACGAAGGTGCGGAGGTGGTGCCGGTCTGCGCCGCCGTGGAGGCCGAACTGAGCCAGTTGAACGATCAGGAACGCGATGAATTTATTGTCGCGATGGGTTTAGCGGAGCCAGGCCTCAACCGTGTCGTGCGAGCCGGGTATCGCCTCCTTAACCTGAACACCTTCTTCACTGCCGGCGTCAAGGAAGTCAGGGCCTGGACGATTCCGATCGGCGCCACCGCCCCACAAGCGGCCGGCGTGATTCACACGGATTTCGAGAAGGGATTCATCCGCGCTGAAGTCATCGCCTTCCAAGAATTCGTCACTTGCAACGGTGAACAGGGCGCCAAGGAGGCCGGGAAGTGGCGCCTGGAAGGTAAGGACTACGTCATCCAGGACGGCGATGTGGTCCACTTCCGATTCAACGTGTAATCTTCTTCAGCCAGGCAGCCCCAGCGGCCGGATGGCCTGTTCAGGGCGGTTGTTGTCGGTCTTGACGGGGCCGTCTCCGGCGTAGCGGACCCGCCGGTGTCCGTTGTACAGCGCGTAGCCGATAGCTTGGGCGATGGGCATTTTGGGCGCCCGCCCCCTGAGTTGTCTCCCCGACCCGTTCTCTAAACGCGCTGAGTATCGACTGGGCGTTATCCTGCCTGAGCTTCCACAGAACCTCGGCATCCAGTGCGACTTCCGCGGCGTCGCACCCGACGCCCCCCTTGCTGTCTGATGATCTACGCGCCATGCGGGCTGATCCGTGAGCCTTGGCCTGTTCCGGAAGAGATAACCGGTCTCGAGCTGAAATGGAACCGCCGGCTAAACCGTTCGCGGGCTCGCTCGCCTCGATAGCAGACTATCGCGGGTCAATCCGGACTGGACTCGGGAGTCCGGGCATTCATAGCTCCAGACCTGAGCGGGGCGAACGGCAATGCTTCCCTATCCTCTCTGTTGCGGTATGAGGCGGACTCCGAGTTCACAGCGCGGCTTCCGCAATTGTCAGGGCGGCTGCAAAGCAGAGGCGTCGCCACGGGGCATCGGAGGCGTTGGCGTGCACGCCGCCATGAGGCACAATACGGGCGCACAGCTACGGCCAACATCTGCCGGAGGTCGCAATGAAACATGAGCCCCGTGCCCGCCGCGCGTTCATCAAACAACTGGCGCTGGGTGCCGGCGCACTGGTCCTTCCGAAATTCCGTGCCTATGCAGAGTCGGGCGAAAAGCGACTGGGTGTCGCACTCGTCGGTCTTGGTCATTACAGCAGCGGACAGTTGGCGCCGGCCCTGGAACTGACCAAGCACTGCTATCTTGCCGGGATCGTGAGCGGCACGCCGGCGAAAGTCGAGACCTGGCAAAAGCGCTACCGGATTCCCGACCGCAACGTTTACACCTACGAGAATTTCGACCGCATCGCCGACAATCCGCACATCGACGTCGTCTACGTCGTACTTCCGAAC
>JALORT010000434.1 GCA_025458755.1 Methylotetracoccus sp. | reverse complement strand
CGTGCCAGCTTCGCGACGGTCGTGGTCTTTCCGGCACCTTGCAGCCCTGCCATCAGAATCGCGGCTGGAGGCTGCGTCGCCAGGCTCAGTCGTTCATTCGCCTTACCCATCACGGCGACCAATTCGTCATTGACGATCTTGACCATCACTTGACCCGGGGTCAGGCTCTTCTGTACTTCCTGTCCGAGTGCGCGCATCTTGACCTGCTCGATGAAATCGCGCACCACCGGCAAGGCGACATCGGCTTCCAGCAGCGCGGTGCGGACCTCCCGGAGGGTCTCCTGAATATTAGCTTCAGTGAGACGGCCTTGGCCTCGAATCTTTTTGAAAGACTCCCCCAAGCGTTCGGTCAACGTATCAAACATGGCATCGTTCCAGTGAATTTTTGGATGTAAAGCGCCGTCTCGCGGGCTTCAACTCAACGTCGCATTATGCCAGACTAGGCCGTGGAGAACATGATGTCGATCAATGCTTCGCTCTTTGGCGTTCCGGCGGTTCTGGCTTATCTGGCGGCAGCCTGGGCGCTGCTGATTTCCGCTCGAGAAGACTACTTGGCGACCGATGACCCGCCGCGTTGGCGTGTCCCGACGCTGGCCTTCGGGTGGATCGCCGCTGTCCTGCATGGTCTGGCCTCAACCGGTGACATCGACGCGGCGGGCGCGATCAACCTCGGTTTTCTCAACGCGTTATCGCTGACCACCTTGTTCATCGTCGGGGTCCTTCTACTCGTCGCGCTGGCGAAGCCGGTCGAGAAGCTCGGCATCATCATCGTCCCGCTTGCCGCTTTGGCGTTGACGTTGAAAGTGAGTATCCCGCTCGTCAGCCCCGTTCCGAAGGACTACTCCTGGCCGATGCGAATTCATATCCTGGTCTCGATGCTGGCGTTCAGCCTCCTGAACGTCGCAGCTCTCCAGGCGATCCTGCTGGCCCTCCAGGAATGGCGACTACGCAGTCACCAGATGAGCCGCTTCAACCGTTCACTGCCGCCGCTGCAGACCATGGCGCGGGGTTTGTGTTGCTCACCGTCTCGTTGGTGACTGGATTCGTGTTCCTTGAAAACCTATTCGCCCAACATTTGGCCCACAAGACTATTCTGTCGATGGCCGCCTGGGGTGTCTTCGCCGTACTGCTGTGGGGAAGGATGGTTCATGGCTGGCGCGGCCAGACCGCGATCCGATGGACCCTCAGCGGGTTCGCCGCGTTGCTGCTGGGTTACTTCGGCAGCAAGGTGGTGTTGGAATTGATTCTGCACCGCGTCTAGAGCGCCGCCGGCTGCCGAGAGGCGAGAGAGATAGGTTCGGGTCAACGGCCAGCCGCGGCGGCGATGCGCCGACCAAAATCTTCTAAAACCTCGACCCAGCTTTCAAGCTGATCAAACGGCACGAGGCCCCACACCACATAGGCAGCGAGCGCAAGGAATAGCAGGCCGCTGACCCGGTGCAGCATCCCCAACTCAATGCGCTGCAGCAACGTTCGGCCGGCCACGACACCCACGGCTGACGTCAGACACAACGCGAGAGTCGCCCCGACCCAGACCGGTACGGGGTCGGCCGTGGTGCTGAAGCCGGCGGTCGCGAGCTGCGTCTTATCGCCGAACTCGGCCAGAAAGATCATCAGGAAGGTGGTGATAAAGACGCCATGCCCGCTCTTCTCCTTGACTTCTTCGACGTCCGTCCGGTCGGGGGCGAGCAGTGCCGTGACGCCAAAAATCCCGAACAGCACGGCAACCGCCAGCGCAAGCCAGAACTTGGGTACCCAATGGGCCACCGCCGCGCCGAACAGCACCGCAGCCAGATTCAGCAACGCGAACGCAGCGAATGCGCCGAGGACCACCGGCCAATGACGGTGGCGAGCCGCGAGCGTCATACACACCAGCTGACTCTTGTCGCCAAGTTCGGCCGCAGCGATGACCGCGAATGTGGTGCCCGCCGAGGTCGCCCAGGCCACCACTTCACGATTCAGCAGGTGGGTCTGGACCCACTGATGGATTTCAAGCGACAGCGGGCACGACATGCGGCAGCGTCTAGCCCAGCAAGTTGTCGAGGATCATCATGATCACGAAGCCGATGATGAAAGAGAACGTCGCATGTCTCGCCTTGCCTTTCGACTGCGTCTCCGGAATGATGTCGTCGGCGATCACAAACAGCATGGCGCCGGCCGCGAAGGCCATACCAACCGGAAGCAGCGGAAAGAAAATCGACACGGCGGCGACGCCCAGGAATCCGCCGACCGGTTCCACCAACCCGGTCAGCGTCGCGATGAACACCGCCTGGCCTCGCCGATAGCCCAGCGCGACCAGCGGCAATGCAACGGCCAATCCTTCGGGGATGTTCTGCAACGCGATGGCGATCGCCAGCACAACGCCGTTGTGCCAATCGCCGGCACCGAAACTGACACCCACTGCCATTCCCTCCGGGAAGTTGTGCAGCGTGATCGCCGCGATGAACAGCCAGATTTTGCGGAGCGAACTGATTAAGTCGATCTTATTGGCCAGATACCGTTCGTAAGGCAGAAACCGGTCCGCCAACTGCAGAAACGAAGCCCCCACCAGAATGCCGGCGGCGACAACAAAAATGCCTTTTCCCGGCCAGACTTGATTGCCGTAATCGATACCCGGCACCAGCAGCGAAAACGCGGTCGCCGCCAGCATCACCCCCGCGGCTCCGCCCAGCATCGTGTACAGAGTCCGCGGCGAGACTTTCTTGAAGAACAACGCCGGTAATGCACCCACCCCTGTTGCCAGACCCGCGAGGATGCTCGCCAACGCACCCGCGGCGATAATCGGGCTGATGTAAAAATAAATGATCGTCAACACCAAGGTCACACCGAACGCTAGCGAACTGACGATCAGCAGGCGCTGTGCCAGCAACGGCAGCGCGCGGTATTTCCGGTAGAGCGGCAACACCTCGAGTTGGCGCTGCAGGGCTTGGCGTGCGGAATTCAACATCGGCGGAACATTCCTGATGATTGACGAAATCACGGCCAGCACGGGTTGCCGGCCGCCGTACTCGGCGGAGCGGGACGAATGCTAAACACCCCGGCGGCATTCAGCAAGGGCAAGACGGGGTGGCGGCGACAAACGTCAGGGCACGCCACGAAAACAGTCCGGAGTTCCTGAAAGGCGAGGCGTCTCGTGCGATAATAGGTGGTGGAAGAAGGATATTGGAGACAATGCACATCCTGATCAGTAACGATGACGGATATGCCGCGCGCGGACTGGTGGCCCTGGCGCAGGCGCTTCAACCTATCGTCGAATGCACCGTGGTCGCACCGGAGCGCAACCGCAGTGGCGCCAGCAACTCACTAACTCTCGAGCGACCCTTGCGGGTCGCAACCGCCAGCAACGGCTTCATCAAGGTCGACGGGACCCCGACGGACTGTGTTCATTTGGCCATTACCGGGCTGCTGGACCGCGAACCGGACATGGTGTTCGCCGGAATCAACCATGGCGCGAATCTGGGTGACGATGTCATCTACTCTGGTACCGTGGCGGCAGCGACGGAAGGCCGGTTCCTGGGTCTTCCGGCGGTTGCCATTTCGCTCGGCGGCCACAATCCGACGCATTTCGCAACGGCTGCGCACGTGGCTGTGACCCTGTTGAAGAGGATTCAGCAGCATCCGATTCCTTCGGATACGATTCTGAATGTGAATGTGCCCGATGTGCCGCTGGAACAGCTCCGCGGCTATCAAGCCACGAGGCTTGGTCAGCGGCATAAGGCCGAGCCGGTGATCAAAGCAACCGACCCGAGGGGCCGGGAAATCTACTGGGTCGGCTGCGCCGGCCCGGAACAGGATGCGGGTCGACTGGCTGGCGCCGGAGGTCGTGGCGTGAACCGACGTCTCGAAGGGAGCGGCATGACCTCGCGACGCACTCGCGAGCGCATGATCCAGCGGCTGGAGGATCAGGGCATCCGCAGTCATATCGTACTGGATGTGATGTTGAATACCCCGCGGCACATCTTCGTCGAAGACGCCTTCGCCTCGCGGGCTTACGAAGATACGGCGCTGCCGATCGGCTTCAACCAAACCATCTCACAACCGTACGTCATCGCCCGAATGACGGAACTGCTGCTGGAACACCGGGTTCCCGAGAAGGTGCTGGAAGTCGGTACCGGCTCCGGCTACCAGACGGCGATCCTGGCGCAGTTGGTCAAGGTGGTCTATTCGATCGAGCGTATCTATCCGCTGCAGCAACGCGCCCGGCGGTGTCTGCAGGACCTGAATCTCCGCAACGTCCGGATGAAACATGGTGATGGCTCCGCCGGCTGGGACGACTACCGGCCCTACGACGGCATTCTGGTCACCGCGGCGGCAGCCGAACATCCGCCGCAACTGTTGGAGCAACTGCAGCGCGGGGGGGTGATGGTGGTGCCGCTCGGCGCGGGACGGGATCAGATCCTGCAACGGATCAGGCGGACCGAAACGGGATTCGAGGTCGAGGAAATCGAACCCGTCAAGTTTGTGCCGCTGCTGACCGGCGTGCTGTAACCGTGTCGACCGTTTTTACGAGTACCCCTTTCCATGCTGCATGAGCTCATCAACTGGTTGGTGGCGACCATC
>JALORT010000433.1 GCA_025458755.1 Methylotetracoccus sp. | reverse complement strand
GTGCGTGGAGGTGGAGAGAGATGCGGGGGGCACCCTTGGTCCCGGAGGCGCAACAGCGGCAGCAACTGCAGACAAGGATGAGCACTCGCGCCGTTGCGGTGCGCGGGCCGGCAGCGAGCGCAGCGCAGATCATTCTTCGCCGTTTGGCCAGCGGTCAGGCGCAGGACGCGGATGGTGTCTTGCTGGGTGTGGCACGCGCAAATGTGAGGCATTGGTTCGGGCGTCTGGCGATACCTGCCATTGTTCGGCCGGGGGAGGGGTGATAACGATCATCGACTCACCGATGACCTTGCTCGCGTTGGGCCGCTACGACGACAGGCGCGTTCACGCCGTCGGCGGTTTCTCTGGAGGGACGGTCATCCCGGATTGGATGCTGCGGGCGGTCGGGCGCGTCCTCCGGACGATCGCGAACCGGCTGCAGCGGGTTCAACGACATCCGGGCGAGGCGTGCTGATGCAGAAAAGGTCGATCATGCCGCTGAGAAGGCTGTTCGGTTCGGCTCTGCGACAGATGTTCGGGTTTCTGCCGCGAGCAAGGCGGTTTGCGGTTTATCGCAATCTCGTCGACTGCGATCCCGCACCCGATGAACGCCTCGAGTTGAAGATCGCCGAAACCAAGGAGGAACTCGAAGCGTGCTTCCGTTTGCTGCATGACGCCTACGTCGCCAGCGGGTTCATGGAACCCGACCCATCCGGGATGCGGGTCACGATCTATCATGCGCTGCCCACCACCACGACCCTCTGTGCGAAGTATGACGGGCAGGTCGTTGGGACCCTTTCACTGATCAGGGAAAGCATCCTGGGGTTTCCACTGCAGAGGATCTTCGACCTGACGGCGCTGCGCGAGAAGAAGGGAAACATTGCCGAAGTTTCGGCCTTGGCAGTGCACCGGCGATTTCGTCGCACCGGCGGAACGATCCTGTTTCCGCTGATGAAGTTCATGTACGAGTATTGCACAACCTTCTTTGACACCCGGCATTTGGTGATCGCGGTCAATCCCAGGCACATCGAGATGTACGAGTCACTGCTGTTCTTCGAGCGTCTGACGCAGCATGTGGTCGAAAACTACGATTTCGTCAATGGCGCGCCGGCGGTCGGTGCGACGCTTGACCTGAGTACTGCACCGGAAATCTTCAGGAAAGAGTATTCGTCCAAGCCGCCGCGGCGAAATCTGTACGCCTTTTTCACCGAGGTTCAGCTGCCCAACATCAGGCTTCCCGCGCGTCGTTTCTACACCACCAACGACCCGGTGTTGACGCCCGAGTTGCTCGACTACTTCTTCAATGTGCGGACTGATGTCTTCAGCAGGCTGAGTGAGCGCAAGAAGTGCCTGTTGCACAGGATTTACGATCTGCCGGCCTACCGCGCTGTCTTGCCGGTCGCTTCGGACGAGACGCCAAGCGAAAAGGGGCGCCGGCGTCATCGGCGCTTTTCCGTCAGATGCCCGGGCGTCTTTTCGGTGGTCGAACGGGGAGGGAGCGAAACCACGGTCAAGCTCGAAATCGTCCAACTCTCCCGCTATGGCTTCCAGGCACACTCGCTGATCCATGTGCCACTCAACGTATGGGGTGACGTGCGGATTCAGCTCGGGCCCTCCGAGGTGTCGCGGGTCAAGGCTCTGGCGACCAGGGAATCAGGGGATGCGGCCTTTGGTTTCGTGATGGGGGAGCCGGATGTCGTCTGGCGCAAGTTCGTCAACGCGCTCTACAGTGGCAGCACCCATGCCGATCTCGAAAACGCGACGCGCTTCATGACCGACAGGTGAGGTGCCATGGTCCGCGTTGCTCGTTGGGTGGCGGTGAGCGGATCGTTCTACGATGGCTGAGGCACTGATGGAAACCGATCTGCGTGCTGCCTTCAATCGATACTTCGAGTTGCTGCATGCCAATACCGATCCGCTCAGGGAGGAGGTGTTCCGGCTGCGCTATCAGGTATATGTCGTGGAGACCGGGTTCGAGCGGTCCGAAGACCACCCTTGCGGAATCGAGCGGGACCGTTTTGATGAACGATCCGATCACTACTTGCTGCGGCATCGCGCGAGCGGACTGTACGCGGCAACGGCGCGCTTGATCCTGCCTGACCTGGCTGCCCCTTCAACCCTCTTTCCCATCGAGAGACACTGCACCTTTGACGAGCGCTTTGCGATTCGAAGTCCGGCGCTGCGGTGTCGCTTGGGCGAATTGTCGCGCTTTGCGGTCTCCAAAGCGTTCAAGAAGCGGATCGGTGAAGCCGGCAGCCTGTGCGGAGTCGCCAGCGATGTGGAGATGTACTTCGAACCCGACGAGCGCCGCGTCCTGCAGTGATGGAACCGGCGCTGCACAGACTGCTCGGTCGCTTCGGCGCAGCATTCGAGCAGATCGGTCCGACGGTCGATTACCATGGCGAACGAATCCCATGTCTCGGCGATGTCAGCGACATTCTGCCGACAATCAAGCGCGTGGCGCGGCCAGTGTGGGAACTGATGACCGAAGCGGGGCGCTACACCTGCGGTACCGGCTGACGCTGCCGGCAACTGCGGAGCCGGTCGCCGGTCAGCAGCTTGCGCTTGCCTGTGCGGGTGGGAGGCGCACGCCAATCTTCCTGTGTCGGCCCGTCTTCGGGTGACTTGAGGACGTTCTTCCTTTCTCCTCCAAGCGAGTGTGCCCTGCCGGACGGACGAAAAAAACCCCGCCGCAGTGCGGCGGGGCTTTTCTTCTGGTGATCTGCCGACTAAGCAACCCGATCAGACACCCGCACCGACCCGTCGCCGAGCGAAGCAGGCGCCGAGCAAGCCAATACCTAGGAGCGCGATGGTGCCCGGCTCCGGAACGGCGTAATCGCGGATTTCGCCGGTACCGATGGAAGCCCACACGCCCGCGGGGTTCAGCTGAGCTGACGACGTAAAGAGCTTGTCCGCGTCATCGGGGCACGGCGCTGGGCTGGCAGCGCTGCAACCAAACATGTTGGTATCCAGATAAGGAGCGGCGAGGCCACCGGTGACGTCAAGCGAGCCTTCTCCCGTCAGGTTGGTGGCGGTCAAGAAGGGGTTGTCGGTGGCCAGACGAATTCCGTTCGAAGTCAGCGTGACCGGGTTACCGCCTGCAAAACCACCGGAGGGAGATCCGGCGAGGGTCAGGAACAGGGCCGCGTTGGTACCACCGTTCACGCTGGCGATGCCTGCAGCCTGGGTGAGCGCTGCCGGGTTGAAGGTACCCGCGTCCTGCGACCAGAGCTCGACGATGCCACCGGAGAACAGGATCGTGTCGATGGCCAGGTTGGTGAAGGGGATGTTGCTCGAGCTAGCGGACTCCGCCTTGTAGTTCCGGATCAGGATGTTGAGTTCCTTGCCGTTTTGTCCGTTTTGCCAGAGCAGGTTGCTGGCTGCGTCCCGAATCGTCGTGACTTGGCCGATACCGACGAGGTACTCACCGACTTGGACTGCGCCGTCCCCATTGCCGGGTTGGCTACGATCCTCGTTCTCCCACAGCTCCGCCCGCTCAAAGATGAAGCCGGGGGCGAAATCGATGCCGGCGACCTGGAGGGCCTGAGCCGCCATCGGGAAGCTCATGACTCCTGCCGTGGCCATGGCGGCAGCCAGTTTACGTATGGTCATTAAATTTCTCCTGAAGTAAGGTAAGACTTGTTGAAGACTTCGAATCTTGCTGCAGCGGCGCCCAGCATCCGCTTGCGCAAAGAACAAGCAAGGACCGGGCCAGATGTTGACGTGTCGTCCGGTGTTTTTCGCAAGCTGCTGATAAAGCGAAAAAACTCGTTCTCACTGGGCGATCTGCCGGGCTCCCCGTGAGCCGGCGCCAAGGCGTACTGTAAAATTTCCCGACACTCCGTGGGGGTGGTTGATCGCGGCCGTCGGTCATTCTTTCGCGCACGAGAATGGATCCGTCGGCGGCGCAGGTGGTGGTCGTGTGCGCGACTTCAGGCGAGGGTTGAAGCGGTTGCGGAAGCGGGGATCGGCAAGCCGTGCGCCGGGAGTTCTGCCGTAGGGGAGGGCGGGCGTGGCGTTGCTGGAGAGGCGCCCCGGAGCTGGGTGAAGGGCAGGCCGCGGCTTTTCGCAGCCTGGCGCAGCCTCCCCCGACGCAGCGCAGGGGCGATACGCTGGGGCGTGGCAGTCAAAGCGGCTATCTCGCTGACTGCCTTGCAGACCGGCGTTTTCGGACGGTGGACCCGCGTCGCGGTCGGCGAGAAGCGACCGTGACGCGGGGCGAACCAAATGCCGCCGTTCGCCGGAACTGGCCTCCCGATACCACTGCAAGGCGCGCTTGACACTCAACGCGGGCACCCCAAAAGCACGCGACACGTCCACCATGCGCAGATGACCCTGCGCGATCCATTGCGCCGTAATCATCTGGAAGGTCGCCAAATTCTCCTGCGCATATCCGAGCCGCCCGCGATCTGACCGTCCCAGCGGCAGGAAACGGGCCTTCCCGCCAACCGGTCGGATGCGGCAGAGGGTCATGCGTCAACGCTGATCGGGCGCCGCGCTGTCGCGCTGTCATCCCATGTTGACAGTGGTGCGAAAGCGGAGTAGAAGATTGCGTGATCGGGAGGCACCACACAGTGACCACACGGTGTTCGCTTGTTCAGAGGTCGCTGCCGCCAGGGATGGCTGGCGATACACCAGGAACAAAGGGCGGGAGGAAGAGCAGATGAGTCTCAGGGAACGGCCGGAACCTAATGATGATGTGGTGCAGCCGACGGGAATCGATTATGGGAAAGTTGCCAGCCTCACGATCCAAGGTTCGCTGCGCGGCGTGACTGGAGGCCGCTACGATGTGGACCAGTGGGTCGCACGTGTGCAGAAGGGAGACATGATCTCCGTCAGTGCCTCCGGGTTTGACGTTTCCCACCGGGTGTCGATCAGTTACCATACGGGCTCTGGATGGTGGGCTTCTTCGGCGCAAGTGAATGGCTACCCTCGGCCCGACAGCCAAGCCTCCGTCGAACTGGCTGCCCCGGCAACTACATCCTATTACGTGGCGGTCTCTGGATTGCGTGACTCTGCCTACACATTGCGCGTCAGGGTCATGCCGGACAGTGTTTACCAGATTGCGAATGACGGCCAGGTGGAAACGATCAGCGACCGGCGGGGGAGCGATACGATCGATGCCTCGGGTGTGACGACTCTCGGGATAACCATGAACCTCGGCCCGGGGACCGTCAGCCGCTTCTCGGACAACAAGTTGGCGTTCCGCATAGACAA
>JALORT010000432.1 GCA_025458755.1 Methylotetracoccus sp. | reverse complement strand
TTAGTGTCAGCATAGCGAATGGCTGAGTTTGATGAAACATCGCGGGCCTTGGCCCCTTGGGAGCATTTCCCGCACGCGGCCGATATGGGTGTGCGGGGATTCGGAACGACTTGTGCGGAAGCGTTTGCGCGGGCCGCCGAGGCGCTGAGCGCGATCATCTGCGATCCCGCGACGATCAGACCGCAACGCGCTGTCGAGATCCGATGCGAAGCGTCCGACTATGAACTGTTGCTGGTCGATTGGCTGAACGCGTTAATCTATGAAATGGCGGTGCGGCGGATGCTGTTCAGCCGCTTCGAACTGCAGATCGACGATCATTCCCTGCATGCCACGGCCTATGGTGAACCGATCGACCGGCTCCGTCATCAGCCCGCGGTCGAGGTCAAGGGAGCCACCTATACCGAGCTGAAAGTGGCGCAGGGACCGGACGGGCGCTTCGTCGCTCAGTGCGTGGTCGATGTCTGAAACGAGGACAGCGTGATGAGGAGAGAGCATCTGGAGCGTATGACCGACTGTGCTTGGCGCCTCGCGCCGACAGGCCGCATGCGGGTCCCGGCGATTTTCTATGCCGATGAGACGCTGATTCACGGCATGGATGACAAAGTCTTCGAGCAAGCCTCCAACGTGGCCAGTCTGCCGGGAATTGTCGGTGCCAGTTATGCCATGCCCGACGCCCACTGGGGCTATGGCTTTCCGATCGGCGGCGTCGCCGCATTCGACCCGGAGCAAGGCGGCATCGTCTCGGCCGGCGGCGTCGGCTTCGATATCTCCTGCGGTGTCCGCACCCTATTGACGGGGTTGACGCGGGCGGACGTCGAACGCGTTCAGCACGCGCTGGCCGATGCGCTCTACGCCGATATTCCCGCCGGTGTGGGCAGCCGCGGCGCCATCAAGCTCAATGCGCGGATGATGGACCGGATGCTGGCCGGCGGAGCCGCGTGGGCGGTGGACCAAGGGTGGGGTGAAGACGCGGACCTCGCCCGCATCGAAGAACACGGCTGCGTCAAACAGGCCGAGCCCGCGGCAGTCTCTGCGCATGCCAAGGAGCGGCAGCGTGACGAAATGGGTACGCTGGGATCGGGTAACCATTATCTGGAAATTCAAGAGGTCGACGAAGTGCAAGACGCCGCGATCGCCGCCGGCTTCGGACTGTACCGAGGAGCCGTTGTGGTCAGCATCCACTGCGGCTCGCGCGGCCTCGGCCATCAGATCGGAACGGAATTTCTGAAAACGATGCAAACGGCGGCCCTGCAGGCCGGCATCCAACTCCCCGACCGCGAATTGGCGTGCGCACCGATCGAGTCGCCGGTCGGCCAAAGCTACCTCGGGGCGATGCGCGCGGGGATCAACTGCGCGCTGGCCAACCGCCAGATCATCACCCATCTGACACGCCAGGTGTTTTCCCGCTTTTTCCCCGATGCCCGGCTCGAGGTGCTGTACGACGTCTCGCACAACACCTGCAAGCTGGAGGAGCACAGCGTCGACGGCCGGCGCCGCCGGCTTTATGTCCACCGAAAAGGAGCGACCCGGGCGTTCGGACCCGGCCACGCCGAGTTGCCCGAGCTTTATCGGGAGACCGGCCAACCGGTATTGATCGGCGGATCGATGGGCACCGCTTCTTACATTTTGGCCGGCGTCGAAAGCAGCGAATCGCTTTCCTACTCGTCAGCCTGTCACGGCGCCGGCCGCAACATGAGCCGGCATCAAGCGACGCGGACGTGGAAAGGGCGGCAGGTCATCGACGAACTGGCCGCGCGCGGCATTCTGATCCGCAGTCCGTCGCCGCGCGGCGTCGCCGAAGAAGCACCCGGGGCCTACAAGGACGTGGACACCGTCGTCAGGGTTGCCGAGCGCGCCGGACTGGCGCGTCTGGTCGCGAAACTCCGGCCGCTGATCTGCATCAAAGGCTGAGCGTTCCGCGGCAGCGACGGCGTACCGGACCTGCTATCGACGAGCCACTGCGTGCCGTCCTCTGCCCGAACGGCACTCGCGGACACAGCGCACTCCAGCGGCCCGCCTCATGGAAAGAGGATAAAAATGATATAGCCCGCAAACAGCATCAGATGCACGATGCCCTGCAGGATGTTCGCCGCTCCGCTGACGAAGGTCATCATCGCGATCAGCAGCGTGGCGTGCAGCAGAGTCGCGTTGGTCCCGTCGAGTCCCAGCGTCAACCGCATATCCAGGAATCCCGCAGCGATCAACACCGTGGGAACGGTCAGTCCGATCGTCGACAACGAAGAACCAAGACAGATATTGACCGCCCGCTGCATCCGTCTGGCCAGGGCAGCCCGGAACGCCCCGATACCCTCGGACGTCAAGCCGAGGCTGGCGATGATCAACCCGCCGAGTGCGTTGGGGGCATGCATTTCATCGATCCCGAAGTTGATCGCCATCCCCAGATAGTGAGACAACAGCACCACCGGCACCAGCGAGAGGATCAGCCCGCCAGCCAGCAGCATCACCTCACCGGAACTGGCGGACGGGCGCTGCACGATCTCGGCAGCCCGCTGCCCTTCGGTCACGGGAGCGTGGAGATGATCGAAATAGGAACGATGACGCCCGGTCTGAAGCACCAGAAACAACAGATATACGATCACACAAAGCAATCCGAGATACCCTTCCTGGTGCGGCGCCAGCGTGGGTCCCGGCGAGGACCGGGTATAGTTCGGGAGGATCAGCACCAGCAGCGAGATCGGCACGATCAGTTGCAGGAACGAGAGTGCGCCACGCAAGTTGAACGCCTGCTCCCGCTGCTGCCAGGCTCCGCCGGTCAGAGCGAATCCAACCATGCCGTTCATCGAGATCATCAGAACCGCAAAGACCGTATCCCGGAGCAAAGTCGGGTTTTCCGCCCCCTCCAGCATCACCCGGAGCATCAAACTGACCTCGATGATGGTCGCCGAC
>JALORT010000056.1 GCA_025458755.1 Methylotetracoccus sp. | reverse complement strand
CCGCGGCTCGGGTGCGTGTATTGAAGATCCTCGGGGCGCGGGTAGAACACGTAGAACCACGGGATCTGGAGCCCGAATCCGTCGAGTACGATCAGCCCTACCGGCCTGTCTTTCTGCGAAAAGGGTTGCATGCGCTCAGTGTTCTATCACGACTCGTGATGTTGTGATCAAGGCATCCAAACACGCGAGATTGTCATGACCACACCAACCGAGCAAACCGGCAACGACCAGATGTGCCTGAAGGAGATGAACAAGCAACTCCAGGGGCTCCAGGCGCGCGTCACGCAGGCCGAGAACGACATCGTGGCCCACTACCAAGGGATCTCGGCGCTTGTCGCTGCCTTAGCCGATACGCCGGCCGCCGCCGCCGCCGCCGCGGTGTCCGCCTTCTACAATTTCGAAGCGCTCGGGTTCAAGGTGCTCCAGGCCCTTGTCAACGCCATCCCGATCCTCGACTTCAAGGAACTTCAACTTGAGCTGGCAAACGGGTTGATCGGCTTCATGCAGGCGCAGCTTGTGGCGCTCACCGATCGCGTATTGGCAACCTTGCTCGGGGCCGTGAACACGCTGCTTTCCGTCGCTCTTGCGCTAGAGCAAGAAGTTTTGGCGCTAGAACAACAGCTTGCATCCGCAGCCGCCGATGCGAAGCCGGCAATTGAGGCTCAGTTGACGATCGCCAGAAACAACCTGATCGCATCACAGGCCGATCTGCAGCGGGCGCTTGACGATCTCGAAACAGCCAAGTCGTTCATGGCGTCGCAAAAAGACCTCGCCGGCTGCCAGACAACCAGCTCGCGGCACCACACCTAATTGACATCGACAACGGGAGCCACAAGGTGGATATACGTGCCGCTGGTGATGGTGATCTCTCCGGCGGCCGTCAAATGGATGGTCCCGGTCGTGGTGCCTCTGATCTCGTCCGGCTTGACCGTGACGTTTGACATTTGACCCCCATTGACCGCCTGCACCTTGACCTCGCCTTTGTGGACTTGGATAGTCGTGTACTCGGTCTCTGACCGGCGGTTGAAGAGGGTGATGACCGGCTCGGTCTCGGTGTTGTGCTGTAGCTTCCAGCGCTTGTCGAAATCCTTCCCGGTCAGATCCTCGTGCCCAATGCCCTCGGCAATCTTGAACCAGGCGTCACCGGGGTGGTACTGCTCAAAATTCGCGTCGGTGTCGATCGTCCGGTAATGGTCGGACGGGTGCCGCTCGATCATGCGATCGGGGTCGGAGTCCTTCACGAACGCCATGTGGGTGATCTGCGGGTACAGGAACCCGAGCGCCACGTAACGCCCGTTCACCATGCCGACCACGGCAATGATGTGGCGCCGATCCGGTTCGGTGCGCGCGTTCGGGTCATGACCCTCTTCCTGCGGGCGAGGAATCCCGCCAGTGAACCCGAAATCTGTGCCGGCGTAAGGCGACATCACCATTACGTCGCGCCCGTAATCGCCGCTGTCCATGAAGATCACATCAACGCACTGCCCTTCGGGGTGGACGTAGGTGACCTTGGCCAGCCGCAGTGTCGACGTGCTCAGTGACTCGTTGATCATGTGGTTTTGCGCTCGCCGTACCAGGGGTTGTTCGCCTTCAGGCGTTCGACATACTGCTCGCCGCGGATGTACTGCACCGTCGTCAGGTAATTCTGGAACCCGCGGTAGACATGCCGGACGGCAACGGCATACGCCGACCACTTCACGTCGCCGCGCGGGATGGTGATGTACTCACCCACCCGGACCCTCGGTTCGCCTTTGAAGGTCACGTCACCGGACTCCAGACGGATCGCCTCTTCGCTGGCTTCAGCAATCCACTTCGCCCGGTAGATGCCCCAATCGACGTGGGCCTGGTCCGCCTTTTCCTGATCCTTCTCGGGCAGGTTGTTCGGCGGCATCTCGGCGCCAACCGATGACGATATCTCCTGCATGCGGGTGCCGGCGATGTTCCGTGGCGCATATTTCTGGCTCGGCTGCGGCCAGCCGGCGGTCAACGGGCGGGCGTTCTGGGCCTGCCCCCAAACCTGCATGTGCGGCCAGATGTACTGCACGACTTCGGTGTCGTCGCGGTGCGCGTTCAGGGCAACGATATTAGCGACGGGGATCACCCAAAACGTCGGCGGGACCGCTCCGTCCAGCCACTTTTTGTCCAGCGTGCGCCATGGTGTGGGGCGGAAAACCAGCTCGGGTTTGTCCTTCCCCTCCCTGACAAACAGCTCGTTCCATGGCGGGTCGGATATCCGGTGCAGCAGAGCCCACACCGGCCCCTCGCCACTGAATACAGCGCTCGGAACGAACCAGCCCTTCGCGTTCTGGTAGACCCATTCCCATTCGAATCCGGCCGATGCCATCAGGTCTTTGGTAGTGAAGTCGGCAACATCCCAGATCACATCCCCGATCGGCTTGGGTTCCGGCGGCAACCCGCTGCCCAGCAGATAGGCCAGGCTTGGCGGGATGGCCGCGCCGGTATCAAGGTAAGTCACAAAGGCGCGGATCTGCTGCATCAGGAAAAAGGCCCCGCAGTCGTGCCCACTGATCACAACATTGCGCTGCACCCGCCCGTCGCCGCCAACCGCCTCGTTCCGTCCGACGCTGCGGACAACGCCGCGGAGAACGGTGTGCCATTCGACGGGGAGCAGGTTGCCTATGCCGTCCACCAGAGCGCGAGACATTTGGATCTCGATCGGGTCGAGCGGGCTGACGATGCCGTACAACGAGTCCGTGTCACCAGGGCCTGGGTTGAACGGCTTGTCCGGCAGGACGATCGTGAATTCTCCCACCGGGGCGTAGAGGCTCTTGGTGATCGTGCACGATCCGGTGTCGCCCAGCGCTCGGGACAGGTCGATGTCGGTCTTGCTGTCCATCGCTTCCGGGTCGCGCCGGCCGATTTTGATCTTGATCCCAGGCCGATAGGAATGAATGCGCGCGCTCATGGGTTACGCCGCCGGGATGGTGACAGAGTCGTTCCATGTGAAACGGCTCGTGTTCGGGCTCAGGCCGCCAGATCCTGGGATGCGTGGCTCCGAAACAGCCAGTCCCTGGCGCTTCTGCACGACGTTGCCGCGGGAGTCCTTGAACACGACTTCCATCGCTACCTGGCCCATCCATCGAGCGTTGACCGGGTCCGGGGTCGACATCGAGTTGACGACACGATCCATTTCCGGCGGGGTCTTCGGCATGTCAAACGCCGGGACCATCAGCGAGCGCTTCAGCATGTCATCGATCCATTCGTCGGACGGCATCTTGGTGTCAGGCCGGACAGGGCCTGGCGTTTTCTTTGATCGAGCAGCGTCAAGCGCCATCCGCGCCCAGCGCTCGCGGTTGTAATACTGGTCCTTGACGATCTTCCCGCCCTTCACGTCGGCAGACTTTTCGAACGTGTCGTGCCAGATCCGGGTCGCCTCTTCCGGTGACTTCGCACCCTTCATAGCCTTGATGGTGCCGGCGTAATCGCCCTTCAGCTCTTCTTCGAGAAAGCCCCAATTTGCGTTGGGGTCGTCCGTCGACATGCGGTGGTCAGCGGCCCACTTCTCAAACTGACGGCGCCGCGGCCCGGTCCACTGTGCCCATCCAAGCCCGCCCTTCCCTTTCTTGGTGTTGCGCTGCTGAATACCCGGAACCAGCCCTTCCGATTCGTGCGCCAGATTGCCGACACCGCCGGCCGCCTGTGCCTCACTGAGCCCGAACACGGACATCAAGCGGTCCATCAGATAGTCGACGTGGCGGTTGAACATCTCGTTCTGCTCGGCGCGGGTCTTGCGCTTGCCGGCCGTCTTGCCCTCGGCAGCCTGCTTCCGCTTTGCCAGGATGTCAGGGTCCAGAAACATCTCCATGCCGCGGGAGTCATCAAGGATGCCCCGGTCATCATCTTGTGGCAGCTCCATCCGGTCGTAGGATTTCGCCCGGTTCTTGATGACTTTCGGGCTTGTGGCCCACCCCATTCCTTTGGTGTCATCCTTGATCTCGGGGTACTTGTCGGCTTCCGGCTTGATCTCCTTCGGAACCTCATCGGCTTGCTCGTCCTTCTTCCCGATCCCGAGCCAGTCAGAAATCACCTTGAGCTGATCGGTCAGCTCGCGCATCGTCGCGGAGCCCTTGTCCCACGCCTCTTTGAATGCCGGGATCGCGGTCTCGGTCAGGAACTTGGTCAGGGCGGTTGTCGCGTCGGCGGCGCCGGTCAGAAGCTTGCCCATCGCGGGCAGCGACTCTGCCGCCAGCTTGGCCATGTTCTTCGACATGTCGACAATGCCTGCGCCCAGTTCTTTCTCGATGGCGCGGCTTAGGTCCGCCATGGTCTTTTGCAGGTCGCGCGCCTCGTTACCCTCTTCGCCCGTGCGGGCAATGATCTTCGGCAGCTCGCGCCGGAGCCCTTCTTCGTCGCCAGCGTCGATCAACTGCTTGATCGTGGCCTTGTCTTCCGGTGATGTTTGCGCGTTGTCGGCCACGTAGCGCTTCGCCATATCGGTGACGCTGGTCTGTCCATTGAACAGCTTCGCCAGATTGTTCAGCGCGTCCGAGTTCAGCTTCTCGATGTTCCCGCCGGATGCGTCCTGCACGTATTTGAAAAACTCCTGGGCGCCGCCTTCCCGGCCCTGCATCTCGGGCAGGATGCCGGCCAGCACCGATGCCATATTGGTGTTGATGCCAAGCAGTTCGTGAAGCATGTACGCCTGCTTGTCCTTTTCGCTGGCGTTGCCGGGCAGAAACCTTGCCTGCCGTTGAACCTCGGCCCAGCTCAGCTCAAGCTTGGTCTTTTTGTCGTCGCCTTCGCCGAAGATATCTTTCTCGGTCGCGAACGGAGATGCGTCACGGAATTTCTGCAGTCGGATGAAATCGCCCTTCGCAACGCCGCCGTATGCCATCCATGCGAAGTAGTCTTGCATCAGATTGCCTTCACCGCCCCCCAGGTTGTTGAGCGATTGCATGACGTTCCCGGCCCCGCCGCCGCGGAGCGCTGGGTTGCTGTAAAGCCCTGACAGCAAGGCGCCGAACTGGTTCATCTCGCTCTGAGATGCCGTCCGGCCCTCACGGTCAGCGACAGTACCCAGATGCTTGACCATGTCCTCCATGACTTGCTCGGACCTCCCGAACATGCCGGACGAGCCGATCGTTTGCGCCAGCAGTGTGGCGAACTCCCGCTGAGACTGCTTGGTCCCCCCGTAACCAACCAGTTCGGCGCGGCCAAACGTGGCGGCGGCCTGGGTCGGGTCAATGCCGAATCCTCGGCCAAAGCGCCCGGCTCCCTCAATGCGCTCGAACGCCTGTTGATCGGTGGCGCCGGATGCCTCCTGAAACGATTCGGCCAGGCGCGTGGCTTCGCCGGACGTAAGCTGCAGGGCCTTGCCAAGATCGCGAACGTTATCCGTCAGCCCGCCAAAGTCGGCACCGCCGGTCAGCCGCTTGTAAAACCCCTCGGTTCCTTCCAGTAGGGTCTTGTGCTCGCGGTAGCCTTCGACCAGCATGCCCAGCGCACCGCCGACACCCGCGATGCCGGCCGCAGCCCCAAGCACACCGATCGATTTGTTCCATGCCCAGCGTCCCGTCCTTCTGATCAGACCTCCGCCGCCAGCCCCGCCAGCGGCCTGTTCCGGCCCCTGTGGCGGTTCTTCTCCTGGGGGCGGGGGTTCGTATCCGGCTCCGTAGTAAAGCTTCCCACGGAAGCGATCAGCGGCTTTCTTGCTGCGCTCCCGGTCTTGGTAGAACGAATCGATCTTGTCGATCCAATCCAGCGGCTTGTCCGGGTCGTACCCAAGCGCCTTGGCGCGCTGCATGATCGTGTACGAGTCGCCCTGCTTGCGCATCGCGTACAGGTTGTCGCGAACACGGTCGAACAGATCGGCAGCTTCGCCAAGCTGTTTGTCGTTGAGCTGGATGTCTTTGAGTTTCTTGCCGGCCTGGCCGGTTTGCTCCAGAACGCTCTTCAGCTTCTGAAGCTCGCCGATCGCCGATGTGAGATTCGACTGTATGTCGAGCCGGACTGTCATTGTGGTTGCCCCGGTAACACCATGCGGCCAGTCTCACGTCACGATTCGCTGAGAATTTCTGGCAAAAAAATGCCCGCTCAAAGCGGGCAAAGCAGCGTGGTGGCTAGTCGAAATCTGAAATGTCGGGGTCGTCAAACTCGCTGACGCTTTCCCAATCGTCAGGAGGTTCCCCTTCGGAAGCCTCGACGGCTGAGATGATTTGGTCTACGTCGAAGGTGTCGTCTTCGACCAACTCTATGTCTTTGCCCTGCATCCTTTGTCGCCGGTAGTAGTCGGCGTAGTAGTCCAACTCCATGTCATCAGGGGTCGCGTCGAGATACCGCGGGTCGGTGACGGGCAGCCGGTAGAACTCCCGATACCACCATTCGATCGTCTCACTCAGAGACCTCGCCCGAGCCTTGACCGTCGCTCTTTGCTCCCGCGCGAAACCGACGCTCCGCGGTCTGGATAGCCGCGTGTACCTCCCTGAGCTTCTTCAGTTGCTCTTGGTCCTCCGGGTCGACATCATCCACGTCCCACCCGTCAGGCCCTTTGGCGATCATCACCTTGAGATATGCCAGGAAATTGCAGACCCCGGCAAACTCTTCAGGGATGCTTTGCAAACCTTCGGTCAGCCGGCAGAACTCTGCCTGCCGGGCAACCTCAACTCGCATGGTGCGGCGACGGCACTCGAAAGAGCCGACACCGTCAACGTCAACAACGAATGTATCGCTACGCATTACAGCCTTTTACCGCTCGCATCCAACGCAACGAACTGAGCACTCGAAATCACGATCGCGTGCTTAGTCACTTCCACGTCGCCGCCCGTATAAGAGCATTGCGTGTATTTGCGAAGCATACCAGCATTCTTCGGGTCTCGCCCATAGACGACGATGTCGAATACCAGGCCCTTCAGCACTTCGTCGCCGTTCTCCATCGAGACCCCGCTGTCACGCAGGTTCTTCGAGAACAGCACCATGGTCGATACCGTGATCTGGTGGCGCGCCAGAGAAGGAACGTATTCCTGCACATGGATGTCGCCAATGCCGGATGCGGGCTCGTGCCCATAGTCGTCATTTGCCCGGTAGCTCTGAATGAGTCCTACCATCTTGCCGTCAAGCTGGATCTCAATGCGATTACCAGAGTTGACGATTCTGTGTTCACTTGCCATTTGAATTCCTCGGTGGCTTTGCTACTGTCGATGGGCGCAGTTAGCCCACGGTGGTCACTGCGCTTGCCATTCCGCTGTACGCCTTGGCGTGGATACCAACCAGCACGTAGTTGATCGGAATGACTGGCGAGCACTCGAACCAGACGCGCAGGATGTCGCCTTGGATCTCGGCGGTGATGCCCCGGTACGCCGGGTTCGCCGCATCGCCAACGATGACGCCGATGCCAACCGGCTCGGGCCGGGCAAGCTGGCGCAGCACGCTGTCGACGGTCTCGATGGCTTCGTGAAGCGTGATCGGGCTCGCCTTGCGGCCGATGAACGTCTCCAGGGCTTCGCGCGTGGTTCGTGCCACGTAATCCAGTGCAGCTCCGGTCGAAATCTCGACCCGGTTGTAGTTGTCGTTCGACAGCCACGTCGGAACCGCCTTCGATACGATGTAACCGCGGCGGGACTGCCGGACACCCAGCACGCCACCGTTGATCAGAGAGTCGGTGTCGTAGGGGTTGACGACCAACGGATCGATGCCGGCAATCTTCAGCGTCTTGTTGGTCATCGTCTCGCCGAAGTTCATCGCCGCAAATCCGCCGGCAATCTGGGCCGCCAGGAAATACGCCGGGATAGCCGTCAGGCCGCCATTGCCGTCGTCAATCAGCGGGGGCGGGAACACCAGCGCGGTGCGATCGGAGTTCAGAGCCATCGCTTTCGCCTGCACGTCCGAAATGGCGTTCGCCAGCGTATCCGTCACCAGGCCGCCACCGACGAAGGCGCGCCGCTCGCTCTTGCCAGGCCCGGACATAAACTGCGCGTGCGCGTCGGCCATCAGCCAGATCGTCTCGGACGAACTCAGCGGCACCAGCCACTGAATGTCGGCGCCCTGCAGCGCGTCAAACGCCTCCTGCCAGTCTTGATTCGTAGGAGCACTGCCATTACTGCCGCCAGACAAATAGGTTCCGGTGATGTTCGCCGGCGGCGCCAGTGCGCCAGCAACGCGGGTCGCGGACACCAGATCGCGGGCCGATTGGTTGAACCAGTCGATCACCGCCTGCAGGTCGCCTTTGATTGCCAGGTCCGTCGATTTGCACGACGTGGCCGACATGCCGTCAAGGGATGCCTGAACGGGGTCGGTTGGAATCGCCGCAACCGCGGAGAATCCGGGCTGAGCGTTGATCGCATCGCACAACTCCCGAACGGTCGAGTAGTTCGCGAAATCCAGGGCAGCAACCTGCGAGCCGGCCGGTGCCGCCAGGATCAACTGCGTGGCAGTGACTTGCGCCGTCGCCGTCGCTTGAGCACCCGAGTAGCGCACCGTGAGCGGGGTCTTCGCGATGTTGTTGCGCGTGTAGACCGACTGCCCCTGCTGCACCGTCACCCGCTTACCGATCGACGTGCCGGACTCGATGGTGACCTTGATGCCGTTGGTGTGGGCGCCGTAGTCCGCGGATGCCAAGGTGATGACGTTGTTGGTGCCGGCATCCTGCAGCGTCAGGCCGGCCTGAACAGCGTCCTCAACGCGAACGACGGCAACGCGGGCCGGAGACCCGGACTCGGCGGACGGGTTGAATGCCATCTCAACCGCCTTGATGAGATCGCCATTTCGCAGCGTTCGGCGCGCGATCACAGGCGAGTCGAAATACATCACTTGCTTGGGGATGCCGCCCTCGGATGTTCCCAAGATTGCGAGCACGTTCCCGGCGCGGCCAGGGAAAGCGGTTGCAAGCCCCTGGTCGTAGATAGCCGACTCGACGGTCGGAGTGACCAGCAAGCGGCCATTGAAAAATACGGACATGGGAAATCTCCTGACTTCAGGGG
>JALORT010000431.1 GCA_025458755.1 Methylotetracoccus sp. | reverse complement strand
GCGCCCTGACGTCTTCACGGCTCGGGGAGCGCCGCTTGAACCCCGGCGACGAAGTGATCACGGTCGCGGCGGCCTTCCCCACCACCGTGAACCCCATCCTCCAGAACGGCCTGGTCCCGGTGTTCGTCGACGTGTCGCTGCCCACCTACAACATCGACCCGGATGCCCTGGAGGCGGCGTTGAGCGATAAGACGCGGGCGGTCATCGTGGCGCACACTCTCGGCAACCCCTTCGACGCCGAGCGGGTGGTCCGCTTCTGCCGCGCCCACGGCCTGTGGCTGATCGAGGACTGCTGCGACGCGCTGGGTTCCCGCCACGCCGGCCGGATGGCCGGCACCTGGGGCGACGTTGCGACCTTCAGTTTCTATCCGGCGCACCACATCACCATGGGCGAGGGCGGGTGCCTGGCCACCGACGATGCCGAGCTGAAATCCGTGCTCCAATCGATGCGTGACTGGGGACGGGACTGCACCTGCGAGCCGGGGTTCGACGACACGTGCGGGAGGCGTTTCAAGGGGCAGTTCGGCAAGCTCCCCCGCGGCTACGACCACAAGTACGTCTATTCGCACATCGGCTACAACCTCAAGGCGACCGACATGCAGGCCGCCATCGGGCTGCCGCAGCTGAAAAAGCTGCCGGATTTCATTTGCACCCGGAAACGCAATTTTGCGCTTCTGCACGAGCGGCTGCGGGTGCTCCAGTCGGTCCTCGTTCTCCCCGAGGCCACTCGAAATTCCGATCCGGCCTGGTTCGGGTTTCCCATCACGGTCGGGGAGGACGCCCCGTTCACCCGGGACGAGCTGACCGCGCACCTCGAGCGCCGCCGCATCGCGACCCGGTTGCTCTTCGCCGGCGACCTGACAAAACAACCCGCATACGCGGGAACTCAGTTTCGCGTGTGCGGCCCGTTGCATCAGACCGAGCGCATCATGAACGCGACATTCTGGGTCGGCGTCTACCCCGGGCTGACCGACGAGATGATGAACTACGTGGCGGACGAGATCTGCAGCTTTGTGGCCGCGGCTGAGCGGCAAGGAGGCGACAGGTGAGCATCGAACTGGACAAGCCCCTGTTTATTTTCGAGATGGCCAACAATCACATGGGCAGCGTGGACCACGGCCTGGCGATCATCGAGGCGTTTGCCGGGGTTGCGAAGCGGTTCCCGTTCCGCTTCGCGTTCAAATTCCAGCTGCGTGATTTGGACACGTTCATCCACCCGGAGTACCAGGCGCGCATGGATGTGAAATATGTCAAACGCTTCCGCGAGACCGGATTGACACGCGAGCAGTTCCGGACGCTTAAGGAGGCGGCCGAGGCCAACGGCTTCATTTCCATGTGCACGCCGTTCGACGAGCGATCGGTCGATGCGGTAGAGGAGATGGGATACCAGGTCCTGAAAATCGCGAGTTGCTCCCTCACCGACTGGCCGATGCTGGAGCGTATCGTGAAAACCGACCTGCCGCTGATCGCCTCAACGGCAGGGGCCGGGGTGGATGACATCGACCGGGTGGTCAGTTTTTTCCAGCATCGCGAAAAACGCTTCGGACTCATGCACTGCGTCGGCGAGTACCCCACGCGGCCCGAGAACCTGCAGCTGAACCAGATCGATTTTCTGCGGCAGCGCTATTCGGGGGTGCCGATCGGCTTCTCGACTCATGAGGCGCCCGACCTCACCGACTCCATCCCGATCGCCATCGCCAAGGGGGCGAGCCTGTTCGAGAAGCACGTCGCCGTCGAAACCGCCGCATTCAAGAAGAACGACTACTCGGCGTCTCCGGAGCAAGTGGCGCTCTGGCTGCGGTCTGCCGAGAAGGCCTATCGCATGAGCGGGATCGCCGAAGGCAGGTCGCCGGCGACCGACAAGGAGCTGGCCGATTTGCGGCAGTTCAAACGCGGGGTCTTCGCAGGCAGACGCATTGCCGCCGGGGAACGGATCGACTCTCAAAACACGTTTTTTGCCTTCCCGAACTTCGACGGACAGCTTCTGGCGAACGACATGTCCAAGTACATCGAATACTATGCGGAACACGACATTGATCCCAGGTGCCCGATCGACGTCACCCGGATTCGAAGCATCGATACGCGCGAGAAAGTCTACAGCATTGTTCAGCGCGTCAAGAAGATGCTTGTGGATCGTAATGTCGTGGTTCCAGGCATGGCGACTTTAGAGATATCGCACCATTACGGACTCGACCGTTTTGAAGAGGTCGGTTGCACGATCATCAACGTCATCAACCGGGAGTACTGCAAGAAGCTGATTGTCGTGCTGCCGGGCCAAAAGCACCCCGAACAATATCACAAAATCAAGGAAGAGACTTTCGTTGTCCTTGACGGGGACGTCAAGCTGACGCTGGACGGTGCCGTGAAAGAGTGTCGGCGCGGAGATGTGGTCACCGTCAACCGCGGGACGAGGCATCCG
This sequence comes from Methylotetracoccus sp., assembly GCA_025458755.1. GTDB lineage: Bacteria > Pseudomonadota > Gammaproteobacteria > Methylococcales > Methylococcaceae > Methylotetracoccus. Next base: position 492 of record JALORT010000431.1, on the reverse strand, counting down.
TTTACGAGCAAAAACGGCGCGATCATCGAAGAGATCTCATCGACGCACTACAAGGACGACTCCTACTACACCGATGAGGCGATCCTTCGGAACACGGACCGCAAGACCGTGCTTTCCTACTGGATGGAATGATCGTCGACATGCTCCTTTCGAGACCAGGCATTCCAGGGCGGGATGAAGCCATGCAAACCATTGTGTGGGACATCGACGATGTGTTGAATGACCACACACGGGCATGGTTTGAAACCGCCTGGCTTCCCATGCATCCGGATTGCCGCCTGGGTTACCATGAGCTCAAAACCAATCCTCCCCATGAACTGCTGGGGGTATCAAAATGGGAATACCTTGCATCGCTTGACCGCTTCCGATTGTCTCCGGAAGCCGCGTCCCGGGCGCCTGACCACGCCTTGGTGGATTGGTTTCGCGCGCATGGGGACCGGTATCGCCACATCGCCCTGACGGCGCGAGCGAGGGACACCGTTTGCCCGGCGC
>JALORT010000430.1 GCA_025458755.1 Methylotetracoccus sp. | reverse complement strand
GGCCATCGAAGCCATCCGGCCGGGCAATAGGTTCTTTCGCGATCGGAGTTCGACCCGGAGGGATTGACCGCGAACATGAAGCCCGCCGATGCATCGACCTAAGCGCGTGCTGTTCTTTGCGGAAGCGGTAACCTTGGCTCATGTGGCAAGGCCCATCGCGTTGGCAAAGAGTCTGGCTTCGAAAAATTACGAAGTCTTCATCGCTTGCGATTCGCGCTACCAGCACTTTGTGAAAAGCGAGCATTGGCGCACCGTGCCGCTGCACAGCATCAGCAGCCAACAGTTCCTGCGCGCGCTGGCCCGTGGCAAACCGGTCTACGATGCGCCAACCTTGCGCCAGTATGTCATCGAAGACCGGGAACTGATCGGCCTCCTCAAGCCCGATCTGATCGTTGGTGACTTTCGCCTGTCGCTTTCTGTCAGTGCCCGGCTTGCCGGAGTTCCCTACGCCACCGTCACCAATGCTTACTGGAGCCCATTTTTTCCGGTCCGCGACTTTCCGCTTCCGGTTTTGCCTATGACCCGGTTCATGCCGGTGTCGGTGGCGAGGTCGCTTTTCCGGTTGGGGCAACGAGTAGCCTTTGGGCTGCATTGCAGGCCCTTGAATCAGGTGCGGCACGACAAAGAACTGCCGTCGCTGGGCAGCGATCTGCGTCGCGTCTATACCGACGCTGACTATGTGCTGTATGGCTTCGTGCCAGCGATTTTCCCGATCGTACACTTGCCGAAGAACCTCTTCTTTCTGGGGCCGATTCTTTGGACGCCACCCGGACGGCTACCCGACTGGTGGGGCGAGCTGCCCGGCGACAAGCCAATCATCTATCTGACATTGGGCAGCTCGGGCTCGGCGCGTCTCATGGAAACGGCGCTGCAAGCGCTCGCGGACCAACCGATAACGGTGATTGCCTCGACTGCCGGAGGCGAAGTCACGAAGCGCCCGCCGGCCAATGCCTACATTGCAGACTACCTGCCGGGTACCGAAGCGGCCGCGCGGTCCAGCCTGGTCGTCTGCAACGGAGGCAGTCCGACCAGCCAGCAGGCACTGGCCGCCGGCGTTCCGGTGCTGGGAATCGCCGGCAATATGGATCAGTTTCTCAACATGGAGGCGGTCGCCACAGCGGGCGCCGGCGTCGTTGTTCGGGCCGATCGTGTCAATGGCGAAGGGCTTCGAAAAACAGTGGAAGCGATGCTTACGTCGCCGGGGTTCCGCATTGGGGCGCGCAGATTGGCCAACGAGTTCGCGTCCCATGATTCAGAAAGTCGGTTTGCCACGTTCGTTGCGGATCTGATGAGTCGCCGAGAATAGCTACCGTCAAGGTCAGGCTGCTGAAGCGGTTGACGAATCGTTGTTCCCAGCGCGGCATTTTGCAGATTCAATCTGCCGGAGATGATGCCTTGAAAACACACCCCCTGGACTACGTGCTTTCGGGCATCTTCATCACCGCGATCCTGGCTGCGGCGCTTGCATTGGTGGTCTTCATTGTCGCGCCGCTCACGAGGAGCGTTCTGGGCGACTACCGAGTCATCGCCGACTTCATGCTGCTTCTGCTGGCATATGGTCTGTTCTCAGCGCTGGTCGTGCGCCTGCTGCTGCGGGTGCGGCCCATCCAGCTTGGCGAGTATTCTATGGACTCATCGGTCTTCACTTACTGGAAGCTACTGACGATTCTGTACCGCTTGGGTCAAGGCGCATTGCGCCCCTTCATCCCGATGTTCGCCAAACCGCTGGTCGAGACGCTCTTCGGCGCCCGCATCGGTGCCAATGTGGCTCTGGGCGGAACCATCGACGACCCGTACCTGGTCTCAATCGGTGACGGCGTGGTGCTGGGAAATTCATCGCTGGTTTCGGGCAACGTGATCGCCAACGGCAGGATTCATATCGGCGAAGTCCGCATCGGCGCAGGCGCCACAGTCGGAGCCAATTCGGTGGTACTGCCGGGATGCGATATCGGCGAAAACGCGTTGCTTATGGGCGGAGCGATGCTCATGACAGGTACCAAGGTTCCGGCCGGCGAACAGTGGCGTGGTAACCCAGCAAGGAAATGGCAAGCCGCCTCACGCCTGCCGAGCGATCAGTCGGCAGCGCAGGTCGAGGCTGCCAGCCACGTCCTCACCGACGGCGACGCCGGTGGACAGCGTCGCTACTTTGATGGCCGAGTTGACCCGCCATCGTGCTCAAGGTGACGCCGCCATTTCCTCAGGCTGATGAGGATGCGTCACCCGAAGGGGTCGTCGCTGAACGTCCCCATTGCGGCGCAGTTCACTGCTCGCTCCAACGCCTTCGTGGAGAGCCTGTTCCGCACGGTCAAGTATCGGCCGGAGTTCCCCGACAAGGGCTTCGCCGACCTGTCGGAGCGCGCCTGGACGCGGCGGACAAACAACCGCTGGCCGCATGATCGAGGCGACAACTGCCTTGACGCGCGGCGGTCCGCTGCCCGGTGAACTCGTCAGTTCGTCCGCGGCCGCGTCACGCCTAAACTCGGCGCATGGCCGATCTGCAGCATCGATGCTTTGCCTCGATCCGCGAGATACCACGCCAGCAGTGGGACGCGCTGTGGCCGCCGCTCGCCGAGGGCTACGACCTATACCTCAGCCAGGAGGAAGCCGGCATCGCCGGATTCGACTTCTTCTACCTCGGGCTGTATGCTGACGAACAACTCGTGGTGCTGGCGCCGCTGTTCGCCGCCCGTTTCAACATGGGCTTGGCCATGGACGACACTTGGCGGCAGCGTCTGGGGCGACTGCAGCAACGATTGCCGTGGCTGCTGGTGTTCAACACGCTCTTCTGCGGTTCGCCGACTTCTGAGAAGGGTGTTGTCGCCATTCATCCTGACTGGCGGCGGCAGCCCGCAACCTTCCGCGCGCTGGACTTGGCTTTGCGGCGGGTCGCACGCGAGCGCGGCGCGTGGATGAT
>JALORT010000429.1 GCA_025458755.1 Methylotetracoccus sp. | reverse complement strand
GACCTGCCGCTGCCCGGAAGCCCTTACGAAATGATGCTGGTGGGCATTTCCCGCCACGGCCAGCCGCCGCCGCAGCCTTTGGCGGAGCTCCGGTTGGAACCGGGAGATGCCGCCATCGTCGAAGTCGGCGATGCCTTCTTTTACGAAAACCGCCGGGAATTGGATTTTATCCTGACGCGGCGCCTGGAAGGGTACCGGGTGCGGCGGGTGGACCGGGCCGTGATCGCCACGCTGATCACGGCCACCATGGTGGCGGTGACGGCCATTGGCCTGATGAGCATGCTCAATGCCGCCCTGCTGGCCACGGTCGCCATGCTCCTGACCGGCTGCCTGACCAGCAGCAGGGTGTGGGGTAGTCTGGACTGGCAAACCATCGTGGTTTTGGGCGCCGCGGTGGGCCTGGAAGCCGCGGTGACGAACAGTGGCCTGTCGGCGGCATTCGCCGGCGTCATTGCCGGCATTGGCGGCAGCAATCCCGTGATGGCCCTCAGCGCCGTCTATGTGGGCACCATCCTCATGACGAACATCATTACGAACGCCGCCGCCGCCGCCTTCATGTTTCCGGTGGCCTTATCCCTCGCCAACAGTCTGGGGGTGAGTTTCATGCCGTTCGCCATGGTTTTGATGAGTGCCTCCACCTGTGCCTTCATCAACCCTGCAGGCTTTCAAACGAACCTGATGGTCCAGGAACCCGGCGGCTACACCTTCGGGGATTTTGCGCGGGTGGGGGTGCCGCTCACTCTCATAGTCGGTGCGGTGGTGCTGTCACTGGCACCGTTGGTTTATAGGTTTTAGCAAAGATTTCGCTATCAAGGGGCGCTTGCGAGATGCTCGCGGCGGCGGTCTCAAATTCAAGAAATGCCATGGCCGGCCCGGAAACAGTGGAGACCGAAAACCCGGTCCAGCGTCCGTGCACCCTTCCTGATCATGGGTGGAAAGTGAGGAGTTGGAGCTATACACGTTAAGGATTTAACGTTGTGTTTTTGAATGACTGAAACTTCGGCCTGAGCAGTGTATCGAGTTCGTCGCGGTACTCCGTGTGCGGCTTGTTCAGGCAGTCCGTGATTGCGGAGAAAAAGAGCTGGAAGTCTGAATAGAAGTATACTCGTTGAGGTTGAGAAGTTGCGTTCTTCGAAGCCGTCCATCGATCGGCAATCCTGTGGGAGCGGCTTCCAGCCGCGATGGTGAACCGATCGCGGCTGGAAGCCGCTCCCACAGAAATAGAACATTCATCCCTCAACGGGTATACATATTCGGCGCAATGTGAATGGCACGAGCGACTAAGTCGTGTCCTGGTGTGAGGCGTGCTGTCGTGAAGGTGCCAGTCTTCGGGTTGTGTTGGGCATTCGCCTGGGCCGAAGTGAACCTGCAGTACTGAACGAAGGAGACCAAATGATGCAACATCAGAGCATCAGGATCGCCTGCGCAGTCGCCGCGCTCGCGATCGGCACATGCTTCTTGGGACATGCCGAGGCATCATCCGCCGGGGCGCCGGCGGGCCAGGGGGAAACTTCCTGGAACAGTCCATCGCTGACCATGGAAACCGCCACCGGACCGAACGGTGCCGTGACGACGCGCGCTGCGCTGCTGGCCAATGAAAAGTGGGGCATCGGCGACGCGAAGCGCATCGAGCGGGTCACCGACGGCGTGGTCGCGATGCGCGGCTGGGGCATCGCCAGCAGTTTCGCGATCGAAGCACCGGACGGCTGGATCATCATCGACACCGGCGACCACACGCCAGCCGCCATGGAGAAGCGCGCCATGCTCGAGGAGACGCTCGGCCGCAAGGTCAAGGTGGCCGCGATCCTCCTGACCCACTGGCACTACGGCAACGGAATCGGTGCATGGCTCGGCATCAGTGTCCTGAGCGGCACCTACCAGGCACGGGCGGCCGCCCAGTTCGGCGTCTTCCATCCGCCAAGCGGTCCCGATGCCTTTCCGAACACGCTCGGTTTCACGCCGGAGAAGCTGACGGCTGAATCCAGCTACCAGGCACCCACGAGGCTCTTCGAGAACGGGCGCGTCATCGACGTCGCCATCGCCGGTGAGCCGGTGCAGGTCGCTCCCCTCCGGACGGACACGGGCGACAGCGTCGGCTTCTATTTCCCGCGCAAGCGCATGCTCGTGACCAACTGCATGCCGTACGGCGCCGTGTTCAACATCTATACGCTGCGTGGCGGTTCGTATCGCAATCCGGCAGTATTCATTCAGGACGCGCGCTGGGTCGAGTCGAAGAACGCGGAAATCCTGCTCGACATCCATGGGCCCACCCTTAAGGGCGAGGACGTGGTGCGCAACGCGGTCGAGCGCGGCGTCGACCAGGTGCAGTTGATCCATGACCAGACGTTACGCCTGATTGCGCACGGTCTGGACGGACGACAGGCGTCCGAACAGGTGTACATGCCGGGCAACCTGCGTGGGGACTGGGAAAACTACGGACAGGTCGAGAGCCACGTCCGTCAGGTCTACAACGGCACGATCGGCTGGTTCGGCGGCGACGTGTACGACATCAACCCCCTGTCCAGGAACGAGGAAGCGGCGCGCACCGTCCAGATGATGGGCGGCCCCGTCGCCGTGCAGAAAGCCGCCGCCAGCGCCAACGAGGAGGGCGGGCTCGCGAATTGGCGGTGGACCCTCAGACTGACGTCCCTGCTGCTGGAGCTCGATCCCGCCGACACCGAGGCGCGCAAGCTCCGGGCCCTGGCGGCGCGCCAGCTCGGTCAGCGCACCTCGGCGGCCAACGTGCGCGGCTGGTACCTGACGGAGGCGCTGCAGATCGAAGGCGGGATGCAATTCAAGGGTCAGCCGCTGACGGTCGATGCGATCCGTCGGTTCCTCGGCAGCCCCACCGCACAGGCCCTCGCCGCAGCGTCCACGGACGAGAACCTGCAATTCGTGCGCTACCTGGTCGATCCGCGCAAGGCCGAAGGGCAGCGCCTGGCATTCACGCTTGTCGTCGAAGGCGACTCGCGCATTCGGCGGCTCGAGCTGCGCAACGGCGTGCTCGTGATCTCCGATGTGGACGCAGCGGCACCGACACACTTCTCACTCACGCGACACCAACTGGCCGCGTTCGTGCTCGGCACGCGTTCGCCGTCGGTCGCGGATGCGCTGAGCCAGCTCGACCGGGTGCTCGATCGCAGTCACCTGATGCCCCCCGGCGCGGTGGAGTCCGTGCTGAAGGGAATGAAGGCAACCGGCGACTTCGAGCACTAGAGGCGTCGGAGCAAAATGCGCCGGGGTCACTTTAACCTTCCGGCGATCATCGGACATGGTGAGATAAGACGAAGCACACATCTGCATATCAGCTGGACACACACTCACCATGAACTACCGGGAAAGGAGAAGCCGCATGACCTTGATCGCAATCAACGTACTGCTCGATCCAGATGCTGCCACGGTTGAGAGGGCACGGGCGGTGAACGCCCGGCTGCGAGAGGACTATCCGGAAGGTTTCGCCCTCGATGCCAACCACGCGCCGCACATCACCCTGCTCCAGCGGTTTGTGCGGACGTCGGACCTCGACGAGGTCGCGAAGGCCGTGGCCCAAGTGCTGCGCACGGAGCCGTCCATGAAATGGGAAAGCCATGCGATCGGCTACTATGCCCTGGCCGACAAGGATCTCCGGTTGGTGGGCATCGTCATCGAGCCGACCGAGGATCTACGCCGGCTTCAGCAGCGGATCATCGACGCCGTCGCCCCGTTCGCTGTGGAGAAGGGGACCGGCGAGGCCTTTGCGCCCCGCCTCGACGGCGGGGCGATCGGCCAGCCGACGGTGGACTACGTGAACACCTTCGTCGAGCTCCGCACCGGCATGAACTACCACCCTCATCTGACCGTCGGCATAGGCACCGCTGGCTTTGTGGACGCTCTGAAAGCGGAGCCATTCGAGGCCTTCACCGTCCGGGCCGTATCCGTCAGCCTCTACCAGGTGGGGGATTACGGTGTCGCACAGAGAAAGCTTTATGACCTCCACCACTGTGCCGATCCGCTGCCCTCCTGGAACGACGGCCCCGCCAAGCAGGGGATCCTCGCGTTCATCGCCAGGGTCACCCGGGAGGGATCACCCGACTTCCTGCCACCGGGGGAGCGCATTGCCGTGTTCGACAACGACGGCACGCTCTGGCCGGAGAATCCGATGCCGTTTCAGGCAGCCTTTGCCTTCGACGAACTGAACCGACACATCGTCACCGAGCCCAGGCTCGCCTCGGACCCCATGGTGCAGGCCGCCCTGGCCTGCGACCTTTCAAAACTCCTGGAAGGCGAGCACTTCGATGGCCTGATGCGGGTCCTGGCACTCACCCATGCAGGGATGACGATCGACGAGTTTCGCGACGCCGTGGAGGCATGGCTCGCATCGGCCAGACATCCGCGGTACGGCAGGCCCTATGACGAGCTCACCTACCAGCCCATGCAGGAGCTCCTGCGCTATCTGCGGGCAAACGGGTTCAAGAACTTCATCGTTTCCGGCGGCGGCGCGGACTTCATGCGCGTCTGGGTGGAGCGCGTCTACGGCATCCCCCCGGAGCAGGTTGTCGGCTCGACGGCGCGGACGACATTCGAGCTGCGCGACAGCGGACCGGTGCTGACCAAAACACTCGACTATCTGTTCGTCAACGACAAGGCGGGAAAGCCCGTTGGCATTCATCAGTTTATCGGACGGCGACCTGCGGCATGTTTTGGGAACAGCGACGGCGACCACGCGATGCTGCAGTACACCACGATCAACAACCCGCGCCCCAGCTTCGGCCTCATCGTCCACCACACCGAC
>JALORT010000055.1 GCA_025458755.1 Methylotetracoccus sp. | reverse complement strand
CGGTGGCACCGTGAAGAACGCGACCTGGTACGGCATCAACTCGTATCTGTTCTACGACATTGCGGAAACCCTGTCGGTGGGTGTCCGCGGCGAATGGTTCCGCGATGACGACGGCTTCCGAGTGTTCTCACCGGGACGGACGCTGAGTCTGGTCGACCCCATCTACGTGGATGACGGTCAAGGTAATGTCACCGGTCTGAATCGCCCCAGCAGTTACTACGCGGTGACGCTCGGGCTTAATTGGAAACCGCTGAAGTGGGTCATGGTGCGCCCCAACCTTCGCTACGATTGGGCAGACAACGCGAATGCCTTTAACAACGGCGGCGCCGACGTGAACTATGCCGGGAATCGGCAGAGTCAGTTGCTGTTCTCGACCGACGTGGTCATTACGTTTTAAACACCGTCCGCACAGGTTTATCCGGTCGATTGGCGAGAACGACAAGGACGTTGATTTTGGAGGGCCGCCCTCGGGCCCTCTTTTCTTTTTTCTACGCTACTGCCGCAACGCCGGCAGTGCGGATTTCAGGTACGTGACCATGGACCACAGGGTTAGTACCGCTGACACCAGGAGTAATACCTGGCCGATCTGCCTTAACGGCCCGGTCCAGACATCCATGCTGAGCAGCAAGGTGATGATCGCGACCATCTGCGAGGTCGTTTTCCATTTTCCCAGCCCGGAGACGGCGACCTGATGGCGTTGTCCGATTTCGGCCATCCATTCCCGCAGCGACGCGATGGTGATCTCACGGCCAATGATAATCGCCGATGCAATGGCGACGTACGGGCTTGGATCCGCCTGAACGATCAGCACCAGCGTTACGACGACCATGAGCTTGTCGGCCACCGGGTCGAGAAACGCCCCGAACAACGTCGTCAGACTCATCTTGCGCGCAAGGTAGCCATCCAGCCAGTCGGTAATCGCAGCGACCGCGAAAATGATCGCGCAAAGCACATGTGTGCCCTTCCAGGGAAGATAGAAGGCAACGACCAGGAACGGGATCAGCGCGATTCTCAGCAGAGTCAGACTAGTCGGGAGGTTGACGTACATTCTTAGAGTTCGTGGTGATGGAATGTGGCGTAAATGCGCTCCGCCAGTTGATGATCGATGCCCTGCACCCCCCGCAAAGCGTCGATCCCGGCGCGGCTGATCTCCCGCAAGCCGCCGAAATGTTTCAGCAGCATCTGTCGCCGTTTGGGACCCAGCCCTTCCACGGTTTCCAGTACCGACTGGTGGCTGGCCTTCTTTCGCCGCTGCCGGTGTCCGGCGACCGCGAACCGGTGCGCCTCATCCCTGAGTTGCTGGATCAGCAATCGTGCCGGAGAACTCGTCGGCAGGATGATTCTTTCGTTTCGGCGCGCGCGGAATAGGTCTTCCATGCCCGGACGGCGGTCCGGTCCTTTCGCGACCCCGACGATCACGACATCGCCCATGCCGAGGGCGGACAGCGCCTCGCAGGTGGCTGCGACTTGACCTTTGCCGCCGTCGATGAACAACACGTCGGGCTGCGGAATTTCGCCCTTTTTGATGCGTTGGTAACGGCGCCTGACGGCTTGCGCCAGCGCGGCATAATCGTCGCCGGGGGTAATGCCTTCGATATTGAACCGCCGATACGCTGATTTTAACGGACCGTCGCGGTCGAACACGACGCAGGACGCGACCGTTTGCTCGCCCACGGTGTGGCTGATGTCAAAACATTCCAGTCGGGTGCAGGGCGTTTCCATGCTTAGTGCGGCGGTCAGCGCCGAAAACCGTTCCGTTAGATCGGTGCGGGCTGACAGCCGCGAAGCCAAGAGACTTTCCGCATTGGTCACCGCCAGCCCGAGACGCCGAAGCCGTTCGCCCCGGAGGTGTGCACTGATCGTGACCGGGTGTCCCGCCTGCTGTGTCAGCACTTCGGTCAGCAGTGGGCGATCCTCCACCTCATGGCTGATCAACAGCTCCCGCGGTATAGGCCGCTCCAGGTAGTATTGCGGAATGAATGCGGCGATGACGTGGGCGGCGTCATTGTCTTCAGGCACAGGTACCAAAAACGCTTGGTCGCCGATCTGTTGTCCGTTTCTGACAAACAGCACCTGAACACACGCCATGGAGCCGAAACAGGCACAGGCGATGATATCGAGGTCACCGCGTTCTCCCTCGATGGACTGCTTGGCGAGGATGCCCCGCAGTGTGGCAATCTGATCACGGTACCGCGCCGCCTGCTCGAAGTTTTGCTGACCCGCAGCCAGCTCCATGCGCTGCACCAAGTCGGTAATCAGGTGCTCACCCCGTCCTTCCAGAAACACGATCGTATCGGTCACATCACGGGCATACGCAGCGGCATCGATCCGGCGGACACAGGGGGCGGTGCAACGATTGATCTGGTATTGCAGGCACGGCCGGCCCCGGTTCTTGAAGAATGAGTCCCGGCACTGCCGGACGCGGAACACCTTCTGCAGCAATTTCAAGCTCTCGCGGACGGCACTGGCATTGGCAAAGGGGCCGAAATAGCGTCCTTGTTTTCGCTTGGCGCCGCGGTAAAAGCTCACCCGCGGGAAGTCCTGATCGGTAGACACATGAATGTAGGGATAGCTTTTGTCGTCTCGGAGATTGATGTTGTAGCGGGGGCGATGCGCCTTGATCAATTGATTCTCGAGCAGCAGAGCTTCCCGCTCGGTGTGGGTGACCGTCACCTCCACACGGTGGACCCGTGCCACCATGGCACGCTGTTTCGGAGAATTCTCCTTCAGACTAAAGTGACTGGCCACGCGCTTCCGGAGATTCTTCGCCTTGCCGACGTAGATGACTTCGCCGCTGCGATCCAGCATCCGGTAGACGCCTGGCCGGTGGGTCAGGGTCTGGACGAAATCGGAGGCATTGAAGGGCGGGGTGATCTCTTCGGTGTTCATCGGCGCACAGCATCGTGGAGCACTTATTATAAGGGATTGGCCCACCCCCGAGCCTCAGGGCGGAATCGCGGGGCGCCCGGTACGCCGGTGCGTCCAGCCGCTTTGCGCGGGCCGATGGCTATTCCGTCCTGCCCGCATGGTGCCGCGGAACCTCCCGGTTTCCGCCGGCCGGGCATGACCCGACGGCGACTCGTCGTCGGCGGCGTTACTTCGGTCATGGCTTTTGGGGTATGATCGCAAGTTTAATTGTCGTACCGGAATAAGCGTCAAAGATGCTGCAGCAGTTAATCAAGAAGGTTCTTGGCAGCCGCAACGAGCGGCTGATCAAGAAAAAGAGGCGGACCGTAAAGAAAATTAATCAGCTCGAATCGACCTTCGCTGCGCTGTCGGACGACGAATTGAGCCGTAAGACGGTCGAATTTCGGGAGCGTCTGGAGGCCGGAGCGGCGTTGAACGATTTGCTTCCAGAGGCGTTTGCGGCGGTTCGGGAAGCCTCGAAGCGTGTGCTGCAGATGCGCCATTTCGACGTGCAGTTGATCGGCGGTATGGTGCTGAACGACGGCAAGATCGCTGAAATGAAGACCGGTGAAGGCAAGACACTGGTCGCCACGCTGGCCGCTTATCTGAATGCCCTTCCGAGAAAAGGCGTTCATGTCGTCACAGTAAACGACTACCTGGCTCGCCGCGACGCTGCCTGGATGGGCAAGATCTACCATTTCCTCGGCATGACCACGGGGGTCATCGTGGCGAATTTATCGCCGGAGGAGCGGCGTGAGGCTTATGCAGCGGATATTACCTACGGAACCAATAATGAGTTCGGGTTCGATTACCTGCGTGACAACATGGCTTTTGCGCTTGATCAGCGGGTGCAGCGCGGGCGTCACTTTGCGATTGTCGATGAAGTCGACTCCATTCTGATCGACGAGGCCAGGACTCCGCTGATTATTTCCGGGCCCACCGAAGATCGCAGCGACCTCTACCACAAGGTGCAAAAACTGATTCCGCTGCTGACCCGGCAGGAAAAGGAAGGTGCGCCCGGCGACTATTCGGTGGATGAAAAACAGCGTCAAGTCTTTCTGACCGAGGAAGGGCATGAGCGTATCGAGAAGTTGCTCGTGCAGACCGGACTGATCAATCCCAACGAGAGTCTGTACGACGCGGTCAACATCCGGCTGATGCATTACATCAATGCGTCGTTGCGGGCGCATGCGCTGTTTCAGAAGGATGTGGAATACATCGTACGGGATGATCAGATCATCATCATCGATGAATTTACCGGGCGCGCGATGCCGGGGCGGCGTTGGTCGGAAGGACTCCATCAGGCGGTGGAAGCAAAGGAGGGCGTGACGGTCCAGAACGAGAATCAGACGCTGGCGTCGATCACGTTCCAGAATTACTTCCGGCTCTACTCGAAACTGTCCGGCATGACCGGTACCGCCGATACGGAAGCACCGGAGTTTCATCAGATCTACGGTCTCGAAGTCGTCGTCATTCCGACCAACCAACCGATGGTTCGCAAGGATTTCGGTGATGTGGTCTACCTCACCATACGGGAAAAGTATCAGGCGATTATCGAGGACATCAAGGAGTGTGTCGCCCGCGGCCAGCCCGTGCTGGTTGGCACCGCGTCCATCGAAAGCTCCGAGGTGCTGTCGGGGCTGCTGCAACAAGCCGGCATCGCCCACCAGGTGCTGAATGCCAAGCATCACGAACGGGAAGCGCACATCATCGCTCAAGCCGGCCGCCCCGGGTCCGTCACTATCGCGACCAATATGGCCGGCCGCGGCACCGACATCGTTCTCGGTGGCAGTCTGGATGAGGACATCACCCAGTCCGGAGCCGCCGAATCTGCGGCGATCGAGGCGCTGCGCCGCGAATGGCAGCAGCGCCACGCGCAAGTCGTCGACGCTGGAGGGCTTCATGTGATCGGGTCGGAGCGCCACGAATCGCGGCGGGTCGACAATCAGCTGCGGGGCCGTTCCGGTCGCCAGGGCGATCCAGGGTCGACCCGGTTTTACCTCGCGCTCGAAGATCCCTTGATGCGAATCTTCGCCTCGGAACGTGTGGCCATGCTGATGCAGCGCCTGGGGATGCAGGAGGGCGAGGCGATCGAACATCCGTGGGTGACCCGCGCGATCGAGAACGCCCAGCGCAAGGTCGAAGCCCGCAACTTCGATATCCGGAAACAATTGTTGGAATATGACAACGTCGCCAACGATCAGCGCAAAGTGATCTACCACATGCGCGAGGACTTGATGGAGGCGGAGGACATCTCGGGCACGGTCAGCGACATGCGGGGTGATGTGGTCAGAAGCCTGATCGATCAGTACATCCCGCCGATGACGATGGAAGAGCAGTGGAACGTCAAGGGTCTGGAAGACGCTCTCGAGCGCGAATTGGGGGCGCACGTGCCGGTGGGGGTCTGGCTCGATCAGGACCCGAACCTGCATGAGGAGAAACTCAGGGACACGATTCTGGCGCGCGTCGAGGACATTTATCAGGCCAAGGTGGCCGCGATCGGTCCGTCGATCATGCACCATTTCGAGAAATCGGTGCTGCTGCAAGTGCTGGATAACGCGTGGAAGGAACACCTTGCTGCGATGGATCACCTGCGCCAGGGCATTCATCTTCGCGGGTATGCGCAAAAAGACCCGAAGCAGGAATACAAGCGGGAGGCCTTCGAGATGTTCACGTCGATGCTCGAAAGCATCAAGGCGGAGTTCATCAGCATCGTATCGCGCGTGCAGGTGCGCAGTGAAGATGAGATCAAAGTCATGGAAGAGCAGGTGCAGGCGCCGGTTGAAAACATCCAGTATCAGCACGCGGAGATCACGGCGCTGGAAGAAGATGCGGCCGAGGAGCCGGAGCCGGAAAAGAAGAAAGCCGAGGTCAAACCCTTCGTGCGCGACGAGCGGAAAATAGGCCGGAACGAAGCTTGTCCATGCGGTTCGGGCAAGAAATACAAGAATTGTCACGGCAAGCTGGCCTAGGCGGTATCGGTGGTCGAGACGTCAGCCATTTTTCCGGTCTCCGGCATCCGGCTCGGTTCCGCAGCAGCGGCGATCAAGCGCGCGGATCGCGACGACTTAACGATCATCGAAATGAGCGCCGGTGGAAGCGCTGCTGCGGTGTTTACCCGCAACGCGTTTTGCGCCGCTCCGGTCGTCGTCGCCCGCGAGCATCTCACTTCGCCGCCGCGATGGATGCTGGTCAACTCCGGGAACGCCAATGCCGGGACCGGTGAACGCGGACTGCAGGACGCGCGGCGCTGCTGTTCGTTGTTGGCCGGTTTGGTGGATGGTCAACCACATCAGGTCTTGCCTTTTTCTACCGGCGTCATCGGTGAATACCTTCCGGTCGAAAAGATTGAAGCGGCATTGCCCGATGCGGTGGAGGCGCTGAGCGAGTCTGGATGGGAGCGGGCATCGAAGGCCATCGTGACGACGGATACCCGCCCGAAATTAGCCAGTCGGCGGTTCGAGATCGAAGGTCGTACCATTACGATGACCGGGATTGCCAAGGGTGCGGGCATGATCCAGCCGAGCATGGCGACCATGCTGGCCTTCATCGGCACGGATGCGCGGGTCGACCGGCACGTGCTGCAGCCATGCCTCGCCGAAGCGGTCGCCGCAACGTTCAACGGTATCACCGTGGACGGGGACACCTCGACTAATGACGCCTGTGCGATTTTCGCGAGCGGTGCTTCCTCGGCATCGGCTCTGGCCGCTGGAACGGCCGGCTATTCCGCTTTCAAGGACGCATTGACCGGCGTCTGCGCCGAGCTGGCCGAGGCGATTGTTCGCGATGGTGAGGGCGCGACGAAATTGATCCGAATCGTCGTCGAGCAGGCGCGCGATGTGGCCGAAGCGTGCGAGGTCGCGAAAACGGTGGCCCATTCACCGTTGGTGAAGACGGCATTTTTTGCGAGCGACCCGAATTGGGGGCGCATTCTGGCAGCAGTGGGCCGATCACATTGTCCCGAGTTGGAGATCGGCCGGGTCGCCCTGTGGTTGGGTGACGTCCCCATTGTCATCGGCGGAGAGCGCGCGCCGAGCTATACCGAAGCCGCCGGCCAAGAAGTCATGAATCGGTCGGAGATTACCGTTCGGATTGCGCTGGGGCGAGGCGACGCGAGCTGTACGGTGTTGACCTGCGACCTGTCGTACGAGTATGTCCGGATCAACGCGGAATACCGCACTTGATCAACGGGTACTGCCGATCTCCGAAGGCGGAGCCGGCTGGCTGCACGTCGCCGTCGGTGTCGTCCGCAATGCGCGTCATCAAGTCTTGATCGCCCGGCGGCAGCCGGGTACCCACTTGGCGGGTTGCTGGGAGTTTCCCGGCGGGAAGCTCGAGCATGGCGAATCGACGCCTGATGCGTTGCGCCGCGAACTGCGGGAAGAACTGGGTATCGAGGCGACTGTCGCATCGCCGCTGATTACGGTCCGTCATCGGTATCCGGAACGGCGGGTTCTGCTGGATGTTTGGCAAGTGACGTCGTTCAGCGGTGACCCGAGCGGTTTGCAAGGTCAGGTCTTGCGCTGGGTCGACCCGGAGGACTTGCCGTACATCGCGTTTCCCGCCGCGAATCGCCCCATAGCCACCGCCGCGCGTCTCCCCGACCGGTATGCGATCCTGGACGCAGACTCTGATGATCCGGAGGAGCTTTTCGGATTGCTGATGCGATTGGCGGCGCAGGGACTTCGGATGATTCAGTTGCGCGCCAAGCGATTGGCCGCCGCTGGACACTACCGTGTGTTTGCGGCACGCGCCCTCGCCTACTGCCGAGTACGCGACATTCTGCTGCTGCTCAACGCCGACCCAGCGGTGGCGCATGAGCTGGACGCCGACGGCGTTCAGCTGAATGCCTCCAGGCTGATGCAGCTTCGCGAGCGCCCGCTGAGCGGTGCGCGGTGGGTGGCCGCTTCCTGTCATGATCTGGCCGAATTGCAGCAGGCGGAACGTGTCGGGCTGGATTTCGCCGTGCTGTCGCCGGTCGCGCGGACGTTGACCCATCCCGATCGTAATCCGCTCGGTTGGCCGGCTTTCGCCGCGTGGGTAGCACAGGTCAACATCCCGGTCTTTGCGCTGGGCGGGCTGTCTGTGGACGATTTGCCGCAGGCGCGCGCGTGCGGAGCTCAGGGCATTGCCGGGATCCGCGGTTTCCTGTAACGTCTCACCCCGCACCGAGCAAAGCCCTAAAACGGTGCATTGCGCACCAATCTGGGAGAAAATGGTGCATGGGTCGCCGCGTCGGAGGAATCCAGCGTCGATCACGTCAAGTCGATCCGATGGCGAGCGGATGGCATGTTTCGTGCTTACAGCTATGCTCGAGATTTTCCTAAATATCCCAAGAGGGGAGAAGAATGACACCGAAAGAAGTCCTGCAAATGATCAAGGAGAAGGAAGTCAAATACGTCGATTTCCGTTTCTGTGATACCCGCGGTAAGGAACAGCATGTGACGGCCCCGGTCTCCACTGTCGATGAAGATTTGTTTGAAGACGGCAAAATGTTCGACGGTTCTTCCATCGCCGGTTGGAAGGGTATCAATGAATCGGACATGATCTTGATGCCCGACCCCGCGACTGCCGTGATGGACCCCTTCTTCGACGATGCGACCCTGATCTTGCGGTGTGATATCGTCGAACCGTCGACCATGCAAGGCTATGAGCGTGATCCGCGTTCGATTGCGAAGCGCGCCGAGGCTTATCTGAAATCTTCGGGGATCGGTGACACGGCGTTCTTCGGTCCGGAAAACGAATTCTTCATCTTCGATGATGTGCGATGGGGTGCCAGCATGGAGGGGGCCTTTTTCAAGGTCGACTCGGAAGAGGCGGGCTGGAATTCCGAGAAAGTCTATGAAGACGGCAACATCGGTCACCGTCCTGGCGTAAAGGGCGGCTATTTTCCGGTACCCCCGGTGGATTCGCTGCAGGACATTCGTTCCGCGATGTGTAACACCCTCGAAGAGATGGGGATGGGCGTCGAAGTCCACCATCACGAAGTGGCGACGGCTGGTCAGTGCGAAATCGGAGTGAAGTTCAACACGCTGGTCAAGAAAGCCGACGAGGTTCTGATA
>JALORT010000428.1 GCA_025458755.1 Methylotetracoccus sp. | reverse complement strand
ATGGTAATCACGCAATAATCCACCCACTTCGCGCGCAGAAAGCGGGTGATGATCTGTGCGCCGCCCTCGACCATGACGGTCCTCAGACCCAACGCCGCGAGCAGGCTCAGCGCCGCCGCGAGATCCACGTAACCCTCGGCATCGGGAGGCACGGCATAGACCTTGGCGCGGGACCGGAGTCGATCCGCCTTCTCGCCGCGGTCCGCGCCGTCGGTCGTGATAATGATCGGTGCCGTCCCTCCGCCCGCCAGCAACCGACAGTCTTCCGGGATGCGCAAATGGCTGTCCAGGATCACAGGCTGCGGGTCATCACCGGGGCAGTGGCGAACATTCAGCCGCGGGTCATCGCTGATAACCGTGTTAACCCCCACGATCAGGGCTTCATGGCGGGCTCGCAGATGGTGGGTCAACTTCAAGGACTGCGGACCGCTTAGCGCGCAGGCCGCGCCCGCATCGACGGCAATGCTGCCGTCCAGGCTCTGGGCGTAGCTCAAGGTCACGAATGGGCGCAAGCGCGGATCGCTGACAGCGCGCCGGTCGGCGAGGCGCTCAAACAGCGGCTGAAGAAAGCGGAATTCACTGATCTCGATCGCTTGTTGATCGAACGATAGCCAATGCGCCATTTTGTCGGCTTTCGTCTGCAGATAGCGGATATTTTCCGAATGGTGCGGGATCTCGATCGGCACCCGTTCTGCAACGACGATACCGTCACGCTCCAGGTCATCGATCTTGCGCGGATTATTGGTCAAAAGCCGTACGGTGCGTACGCCGAGGTCTTTGAGCATCAGCGCCGCCACCACATAATCCCGTTCGTCCGCGCCGTGCCCCAAACGAAGGTTGGCCTCCACCGTGTCCAGTCCTTCGTCCTGAAGATTATAGGCGCGCAGCTTCTGAATCAGGCCGATACCCCGCCCTTCCTGCCGCAAGTACACCAGAACGCCGCATTCCGTGTTACCGATACGATGCAGGGCTACATCCAGTTGCTCACCACAATCACATCGCGTCGATCCGAACACATCCCCGGTAAGGCATTCAGAATGAACGCGCACCAGCACATTGGACGCGCCGGCCACCTCGCCCTTCACGAGGGCGACATGATCGCGATGGTCCAAAGTGCTCCGGTAACAGTGGAGTGTGAATTGGCCGTGGCGGTTCGGAAGCCGAGTCTGAACCAGTTTTTCGACAATCGGGTCGGACCGTGTTTTCATCGGCAGCGTACTGTACAAATTGGCATGGCCTGGAACCAGGGGAACAGCATACCCGGCTCGGCCCGAGGCGGATTCGGCGAAGGCGTCAAAGACGCGGCCAAGAGGATAGGGCGACTCCATTCAGCCAAAATGATCCATTCGTAGGGCCCTTCCGGACTCCACGCGGCTTGATCGCATTCAGCCAATAGAGGCAGGAGAGCAAACGGATTGGTGCCCCGTCCACCCGAATGTCGGACAGGGAGCTATGCGGCCGCATCGATGTATTCACATAAGATATGGCCCAACATGATGTGGCACTCCTGGATCCGGGGGGTGCTTCGCGACGGCACGGCGATCAGCGCATCGACCAACTGAGCGAGCCGTCCACCGCCCTCCCCGGTAAAGCCGACGGTGTAGGCGCCGGTTTGACGCGCCGCCTCGATAGCAGCCACCACATTTCCACTGTTGCCGGAAGTGCTGATGCCGACGACCACATCCCCGGAGCGACACAGCGACTCGATCTGACGCGAAAAGATCCGGTCAAACCCGTAGTCGTTGCCGACGGAGGTGAGAAGCGAACTGTCGGTGGTCAACGCGATGGAGGGCAGACCCGGGCGGTCTCTCTGGAATCTTCCGACGATTTCTGACGCTAAATGCTGGCTGTCCGCCGCGGATCCCCCGTTGCCCATCCAAAGGATCTTGCCACCGGACCGGAGGCACTGCACCAAACGCGCGCCGAGAGACTCGATCGCCGGCTCCAGCGATTCAAGCGCGTTGACCACGCGCAGATGCTCTCGATAACTGTGACTGAACAGGGAACTTTCAGGCATTATTGAACACGTTGACGTCGACCCGGGAGATTCCCGCCAAGCGGGCTAGGCGCACCGAGCCTTGTCAACAGCCGGTACGATGGACCAGAATGCAGCGGAACTGGCGACGCACTCAAGCGCATGCCGTCTCCCCGCCGCGGGTTCGTGGGCGACGGATTGCCGGTGCCAGGCGTCCCTGAGTAAGATCGGGACCACGTTCCTGTGGCGGGTCCCCCTTCCCCCACTGTTCGAGGCCGCCTCGAGGCGCTTCCGTGAATAGTATACGGGTCAAGTGCTTTCTCGTCTTGCTGATGCTGTCCGTCATCGGCTTCGGACCGCTTTCCCTCACCGCGCTGATCGGCATGTATGTCGTCCTCCGCCGACCCGAGTGGTTCGACGGAGTCGTCCGGGAAGTCTACCGCGGTCGAACCTTCGTTCCCGCGGAGGACGATACCCTGAACACAACCCTCTCGCCATCGGCCATCGGTGCAAGGATCCGCTGCCTGTTCGCGTTGGTGTTGCTGCTGGTGCTTGATATCGCGCCGTTTCCGGTCGTCGGTAGCATCGGAATTTACGTGATCTTAGTTCGCCCGCGTTGGTTCCTTGATTTGGTCAGCAGAATTTACGGACACCGTCCACGCTGAGCAAAAAGCGGGCGCTCACCGACAGACCCTGCCCGACATCCTCGCGCCCGGACCGCGCACGGCGGGGAAAACACTGACAACAGCGGCGAGGCGGACGCTGTTCCTGCCTGTTTCAGACCCACCAGGCTCAGTGATGGAATACTCGGCGTTCGCCACCTGAACTCAGCGTGTCAGCCCGATACGGTGCGGGATCCGCACCAAGACACCGTTTCGAACGACGCGAAGACCCGTTGCGCGAACCCATGTTCCGGCGGGCCTGACGACGGGGATGTAGGGTTGGCGAAGGACGCACTGCCCGACGCC
>JALORT010000054.1 GCA_025458755.1 Methylotetracoccus sp. | reverse complement strand
CGATGCAATGCAGGAGGCGATTCACCCCGCCGGCGTGGCCGTGGTCATCGAGGCGAAACACCTTTGCATGATGATGCGCGGGGTGGAGAAGCAAAACTCGGTGATGACGACCTCGTCGATGCTGGGATTGTTCCGCAAGCAAATCAGCACGCGGTCGGAATTCTTGAATCTGATCAACAGGAAGTAACGTCAATGACCCTCGCGGCCGGAAAAAAGACAGCGGTGCTGTTAGTGAACCTAGGCACACCCGATGCTCCAACTGTGCCGGCTGTTCGGCGGTATCTTCGCGAGTTCCTTTCAGACCCGCGAGTCGTGGAGATCCCTCGAGTCGCGTGGTGGTTCATTCTAAATGTGTTCATCCTGCCTTTCCGCGCTGCCAAATCGGCCCATGCTTACCGTACGATCTGGACGGACAAGGGTTCGCCGCTGCTGGTCTACACGACCGACTTGGGCGTCGCGCTGCAGGAGCACTTGGTCCGGGATCGGGGGGGGCTAATGGACCTCGAGGTCGGTGTGGCGATGCGCTATGGCCATCCCAGCGTCGCCGAGCAGCTGGATTCCCTGCACCGGCGAGGGTTCGGCAAGGTTCTCGTCATTCCTTTGTACCCGCAGTATGCGGCAGCGACCACGGCCTCTATCTTCGACGCCGTGTTCGACACGGTGCGAAAATGGCGGCGCATTCCCGATCTCCAGTTGATCGGCGACTATCATGCTGATACGGCCTATATCGATGCCGTGGCGTCAAGCATCGGGCAGTTCTGGAAAGCTCGGGGCGATACCGGGAAGCTGCTGTTTTCTTTTCATGGTTTGCCGGAACGCAGTCGCGCCTTGGGCGACCCCTACTACGATCAATGCCATGCCAGTGCGAACTCGATTGCGCAGAAACTCGGCCTCGAACCCACGCGGTGGCAACTGGTCTTCCAATCACGCTTCGGGCCGGCGGAATGGCTGAAGCCTTACTGCGTCGATGTGCTGGCGGAATTGCCACGGGCCGGGTGCCAAGACGTTGACGTTGTCTGTCCCGGCTTCGCAGTGGACTGTCTGGAAACACTGGAAGAAATCGCGATCGCCAACCGTGAAGTTTTCCTTAAGGCCGGCGGCAGGAATTACCGCTACATCCCCGCGCTGAATTCCGGGCCGCTGCACGTCAGCATGATGTCCAAGTTGATCCAGCGCGAACTCGGTTCAGCCCCTTGAAGGCGGATTCCGACCGTGGCTGGACCACGGATACGGTGGTCTGCACTGACTGTCGGGTTCAGCCGAATAACCCCAGGGCCTGCCAAGATCTGCGTCATTACGTGATGCGACCGCGTCGCCGTTCGCTCGATGCCGCGGCATTCGCGTCAGGGCTTCCTGGATTGCAGTCACTCCCGCATCCCGACCGATGTGAGCCGCCACGGTTCGGCTCGATGGCGGCTCATGCCTCGGGACTACAGCCCGCCATACAGGACGATGTCCAGCGCTAGGAAACGTAAAGCGAACACCACGAGGACACGCGACCGACACTGGTTACTGACTCCAGTGAAACGCTTGGTCTGGATCTTGTCCCCTTTCATTTTGGGCGCGTTGATTGCTTATCTGGCCTATCAGGATTTCACGGTAAGGCAGCAATTCGAGGGTAAGAAGTGGGCGTTGCCGGCGCGAGTCTATGCCACCCCGACCGAGCTTTTTGCCGGGGCTCCGATCGATGCCGTCCGTTTGGAGCGTCTGCTGCAGGACCTGAAGTTCCGGTCCGACGGCGCGCTGTCATCGCGTGCCACCTACGCCAGACGCGGCACGGACCTCGTCGTCAAGACGCGCGATTTTGCCTTCTGGGACAAAGTGGAGCCGGCGCGGGATCTGCGTATTCGGTTCGACGCCGGGCAGGTGGCCTCGATCACCGATGACCAAACTGGGAAAACCCTGCCGATCATCAGAATGGAACCGGTCCAGATCGGAAGTTTCTATCCGACGCTGAAGGAAGACCGGATTCTGATTAAGCGCGAACAAGCGCCCGACCGATTACTGCAAGCGCTGTTCAGTATCGAAGACCGGCACTTTTATGAACACTCCGGCATCTCGGCGCGCAGTATTCTGAGAGCGATATGGGCCAATGCCCGTGCGGGCTCGATTGTCCAGGGCGGCAGCACTTTGACTCAGCAGTTGGTTAAGAACTTCTTTCTTTCGTCCGAGCGGACCTGGTGGCGCAAGGTCAACGAGGCGGTGATGGCGCTGATCCTCGAGGCCCGCTATTCCAAAGACGAGATCCTGGAAGCGTACCTGAACGAAATCTATCTCGGCCAAGACGGCGCGCGGGCCATTCATGGGTTCGGACTCGCGAGCCAGTATTATTTCAGTCGCTCGCTAGACGAACTGGAACTCCACCACATCGCCCTGCTGGTGGGTATGGTGCGGGGCCCCTCCGTCTACGACCCGTTGCAGGCGCCGAACAAGGCAATGAAACGGCGTGACGTCGTGCTTGATGCGATGGCGGACGCCAGTGCGATCTCGGGGGCTGAGGCGACGGCGGCAAAAGCCAAACCGCTGGAAGTGCTGTCGAATCCCCATCAGGCGATCAGTCGCTACCCGGCCTTTCTCGACCTGGTGAAGCGTCAGTTGCAAAAGGACTATGCGAAAGACGACCTCACGTCAGAGGGGCTTCGCATCTTCACGACGCTGGAGGTTGGCACGCAGCAGCAGCTTGAATCCGCGGCGGCAACGATGCTGAAGCGGCTCGAACAGCAGACGCGGCGGCCTGGACTCGAGACGGCGGCGATCATCACGCGCCGCGGCAACGGAGAAATCGTCGCACTGCTCGGCTCGCGCAATCCCTCGTCAGCGGGGTTCAATCGTGCACTCGATGCCGAGCGTCAGATCGGTTCTCTGTATAAGCCGGTGGTTTACCTGACCGCACTGCAGACACCGGCGCGTTACACGCTGACGACTCCGCTGATGGACACGGCGTTGCGTCTCCGCAATCCCGGCGGCGGCCCATGGACACCGAAAAATTACGATGGACGGGAACACGGAACGGTTTCGCTGCGCCACGCGTTGGCACAGTCGTACAATCTGGCGACCATTCGGCTCGGTATGAATGTCGGCGTCGATCGGACGATCGAGACCTTGCATCAACTCGGCGTGCAGCGAAGCGTCCAGCCTTTTCCTTCGCTGCTGCTGGGTGCGATTAATTTGAGTCCGCTGGAGGTCGCGCAAATCTATCAGACGCTTGCTAACGACGGCTTTTCGACGCCGCTGGCTGCAATCCAGTCGGTGACGGCTGCGGATGGCAAGCCTCTCAGCCGCTATGGGCTGAATGTCAAACAAGCGATAGATCCTTCGGCCGTGTTTCTCGTGAACACCATCCTGCAGGATGCCGTGTCTCGGGGCACCGGACGGCCGGTGTACTCGTTCCTGCCGCGGGATTTCGGCGTCGTGGGAAAAACCGGGACGACGAATGATCTGCGCGACAGCTGGTTCGCGGGATTCACCGGCGACTACGTGGGAATCGTTTGGGTCGGGCGGGACGACAATCAGACGAGCCGACTGACGGGTGCTCAAGGCGCCTTGCGCATCTGGGCGCTGGCGATGAAGAACATTGCCAAGGAACCCGTTGCCCTGGTGCCCCCGGATAATATCGAGGAGGTGTGGGTCGACGGTCAGTCCGGCCTTCGAACCGGAGCGGGTTGCGCCAATGCGACGCTGACACCTTTTATCGCCGGTTCGGCCCCGAAGGGCAAGTCGAGCTGTGTTTCAGATGCATCGGAAGACCCGGCCGGCTCGGGCTCACGAGACTGGGGGCTGTTCTAAATGCCCGCGACTTCGCGCGGTGTGGGGCTGCAACGGTCGTAGGCGTTGCTCGGCCCTGGAGGCCCAAGGCCGCCGTGGTTGCGGATGCGCTCCTCTGTTGAGGGCAAGCGTCAAGTAGTGGTGAGGTCAGGCGCGTGTCATTGTGACCAGCAATCCGGCCGCTTCTGTTTTCTGCAGTTCCGAACCGCGATCGATCACTTCGTTGAGGAACTCCCTGGCTTGCTCATAATCGCCCATGTCGGCATAGGCACGCGCCAGGTCGAGCTTCGTCTCCAGGTCGGCGGCGGGGCTGCCGTCCTCGTCCATCGACGGACGGCTGTCAGTCGATCCGGCGGCTGCTGCGTCTTTCCCTGCGCTCTCGGCGTCGGATGCCGCCGGCTTGGCGTTGCTGCGCTCAGCGGGCGGCTTGGTCGGATTGGCCGCCTCGGCGGCGTCGTCCTCGGTAAAATGCCTTTCGTAATGCATCGCCGACAATTCCTTCAGCAGGCTGTCGATCGATTCGGAGGCCATATCCTCGAGCGTCTGCGGCCGCGCTTCGTCCGGTGGCGATGCCGGTGCGAACTCGATCAAATGATCAGCGTCCGCAGCTGCGTTGAAACTCGCTTCGATCGCGTCGGAATTCGCCGCAGTGGGTTTGGCATCGGGTTGTGAGGGGGCCCACTGGATGTGATGCAGGTCGTCCGATGATACCTCGGCGACTTGTTCAGGCGTGCCGGGTAGAGGAGCGCGGTCTTGCGTCTCCGCATTGGGCGGTGCTTTCGACGCCTCGTCGCGGATCTCGAGACTGAATCGCTTTAGATCATCGATCAGCCGATCGGTCTCGTCGCCTTGTGGCGCGCTGTCTACAGGTGCCGCGGCGGCCGCGATAGTGGTGTTCCGGCCGATCGCCTTGTTCAGCAGATCCTCCGCATGCAAGCGTGCGGAGAGCTCGTACATTTGGTTCCAGAAGTCCGAATCCGCGAACGCATCGCTGGCCTTCAGGTGGACGACCTCGGTTTCGAATCGCTGCGTGTCGCCCCGCACGAGCAGAATCTCCAGCAGTTTCAGGCGATAAGCTTCACGTTCGGGGTGCTTCCGAATCGCGCTTTCCACGGTCTCAATCGCCTGGCTGTGCTTGCCGTAGGAAAGGTAGATATCCGCTTCGAAAATCGGATCCACTTCCTCAGAATCGCTCTTCAGCCTCGACGCTTCGCCCTCATGGACAGCATGCGCAGGGTTGTTGTCGCCTGGAGTGACCGCCGCGCTTCCCAAATTTCCCGGCGCAGCCGGCACCTTCTCCGGCTGAGTTGGTTCGGCCGCCGAGGTGGTTGCGCGGCTTCTTCGCAGGTAGTACACGCCCAGCAACGAGGCGAGAGCCGCTGCGGCAGCCCCCGCAAGTGACCAAAGCAGTGGATGTTCTTGTGGTCCTTGCTGGATGGTGGCCGCTGCCAGCGATTTCACCGCGGAGTCGGCGGGGCGGGGTTCTGAAGTGCCGGCTGGGACCGCGTTGCCGGCCGCCTGCTGTTCTGGCGTGTGCTGGACAGGCGGCGGTGATGTTGTGACCGGAATTTTGCCCGCAGCGGAAGGCGGCATGGCTGCTTCAGTTGCGGGCGTTACATCGGCGTTGCCCGCCTCCGTAATTTTCGGCGTAGTTTGCGCGGGGGCTGGGGCCACCAGCTCCCCCTGGGGCCGGGCCTGATCCGATTCAGTTGTCGCCTTGGTCGCGGGAGTGCTTGGGGGAGGTCCGCTCGCTGCCGGCGTCTTCCTTTCGCCAACCATCGCCCGCAGTTCCGCAACCCGATTCTCCAATTCCGCCAACCGAGCGCGCATTTCGGAGTTCTCCTGTTGCAGCGCCTGTACCGCTCGCAACCCGTCCTCTCCCTGGACGCTGGGCGCGGCACGCACGTTTCGCACCGCCTGAACGGGCGGTTCGGATACCCGAGCGGGCTTGGTTTCAACAGGGGGGTCTGGATTCTCGCTGGGAAGACTGTTGGCGGCGACCGGGTTGCGCATCCAGCGGGGAGTCCGCCCCGACTGGTGCCGGTAGAATTCCTCTTTCGCCAGCGATGGAGAAATCTGCAGGATGTACTCTCGTGCCGGGATTTTGAGCATCGCGCCCGCATTGAGCGCATTCACGTTCGGCCGGGAAAATGCCCGAGGATTCGCCCGGAACAGAGCGATCACCATCTGCTCCTGGGTAATCGACGCGTCCCGGTTCAGATTTTCGGCGATGGTCCATAGTTTCTCGTTTCTGCCCACCGGCCCGTATTCCGCCGCTTGA
Organism: Methylotetracoccus sp.; assembly: GCA_025458755.1. Classification (GTDB taxonomy): domain Bacteria; phylum Pseudomonadota; class Gammaproteobacteria; order Methylococcales; family Methylococcaceae; genus Methylotetracoccus. The sequence continues at coordinate 3,000 of JALORT010000054.1, read as the reverse complement.
GACTCCGCCGGGAAGACGGCTGCAGCAACCATGGAGGTAGGACCCGGAGAGGGGGGCTGATAGCCGGGCGCCGACCCGGCCTCATTGGCGCTCACGGTCTCCAAGGGGCGCTGCGGAACGCCGGGGTGCGCCAGCACATCCGGCGGGTCCAGCAGGACCGTGAAATTGCGCAGCATCCGGCCTTCAGGCCAGGTCAGTTCCACCAGGAAGCTGAGAAACGGTTCCTGGATGATCTGGCTCGAGCCGACGCGAATCATGAAGCCGCCGTCGGCTGTTGGTGCCGGGTCGAACCGGAGTTTGGTGAGGACGTGCGGCCGTTCGAGTCCGGCTGCGCTGAAATCTTTCGCCGGTGCGAGTTGTATTTTGATGTCGCTGAGTTTTTCCTGGGAGAGAACGAGCGGTATTTCGGCGCGTAGCGGTTGATTCAGATAAGACTGCAGCCTGATTTCGCCCACCCCCAATGCTTGAGCGCCGACGGGACTCAGCAGTCCGGCGATGGCGATGCCTTTCGTCAGTTTGCTCACGTCAAGCCTTCCTTAAACGATGTGGCGCCGTCGATGCGGCGTGCCTGGGTCTCTGAGACACATGCACAAAGCTTAGTCGAAACCAATCAGCCCTCCTCGTCGGGCCGAGGTCTGCCGGCCTTTGGTCGCGTCCTTTCCGACTAAAGGTATCTGCTGACGAGCACTTCGGCGATCTGCAGACTGTTCAGAGCGGCTCCCTTCCGGATATTGTCCGCGACGACCCAGAGATTCAAACCCAGCGGATGCGAGATGTCATCCCGAATGCGCCCGACATAGACGTTATCCCTCCCCGCAGCCTCCGTGGCTGCGGTGGGATAGCCGCCAGGGGTGCGGTCATCAAGTACCGTGACGCCTGGGGCTTGTAACAAGAGCGCCCTGGCCTCGTCGGCCGAGATCTTGTGCTGAGTCTCGATGTGCACCGCCTCCGAATGGCCGTAGAACACCGGTACCCGCACCGTCGTCGGATTCACCTGGATGTCCCTGTCGCCCAGAATCTTGCGTGTTTCCCAGACCATCTTCATCTCCTCCTTGGTATACCCATTGTCCAGGAAGACGTCGATCTGCGGCAGTACGTTGAAGGCGATTTGTTTCGGGTAGACATCCGCTGCGGCGGGTTTGCCGTTCAATAGCAGAGCGGTCTGACTGGCCAATTCCTCGATCGCTTTCTTGCCGGTCCCGGAGACCGCTTGGTAGGTGCAAACATTGATGCGTCGGATCCCTGCCGCATCATGGATCGGCTTCAACGCCACGACCATCTGGATGGTCGAACAGTTGGGATTCGCGATGATGCCCTGCGCGGTGTACTCGGCAATCTTCTCCGGGTTAACCTCCGGCACCACGAGCGGGATATCGTCGTCGTAGCGAAAGCAGGAGGTGTTGTCGATGACGACACAGCCCGCGGCAGCGGCCTTGGGCGCGTGAATCGCGGATACGGAGGCACCGGCAGAAAACAGGCCGATCTGGACACCGGACCAGTCGAACTGGGCTACATCCTGCACGGTGAGGCTGGACTCGCCGAAGGCGACTGTCTTGCCGGCCGAACGGCTGCTGGCTAAGGCATAAACCTGACCGACCGGAAAGTTTCGTTCGGCGAGAATCGACAACATGGTCTCGCCGACGGCGCCGGTGGCGCCCAGAACCGCGACATTGTAGGTCTTGCTCATAACGGAAACGCGAGTGATCTAAGTTGCATCAGGCCGGGGTGGCCGGGCCGAACAGCCAGGGTGCGGTCTGTCGGTGCCGTTCTTCGTAAGCCCTGATCTTGTCAGCCTGTTGCAGCGTGAGTCCGATGTCATCAAGCCCGCGGATCAGACGATGCTTACGCGACGGGTCGATGTCGAACGCGAACCGCCGTCCATCCGGCGCAGCGACGGTTTGACTTTCCAGATCGACGGTGAAGTCGACGCCGGCGGAGGCCAGTTGGAACAGTTCGTCAATGATGCCGGCGTCGAGCACGATCGGCAGAATCCCGTTCTTGAAGCAATTGTTGTAGAAGATGTCGGCGAAACTGGGTCCGATGATGGCCCGAATACCAAAGTCCTCAAGCGCCCAGGGCGCATGTTCGCGTGATGAACCGCAGCCGAAGTTCTCGCGCACCAGTAAGATGCCGGCATTGGCGAAACGCGGCTGATTCAGCACGAAGTCCGGGTTCAGGAGCCGGTTCGTGCAGTCCATGTCCGGTTCGCCGCGGTCGCGATAGCGCCACTCGTCGAACAGGAACGGGCCGAATCCGGAGCGGCGGATCGACTTCAGGAACTGTTTTGGAATGATGGCGTCGGTGTCGACGTTGGGACGGTCGATCGGGGCGACCCGCGCGGTGATCTTGGTGAAGGGTTTCAACGGTCCGCCTCGCTCTGCTTCAGGTTCGGGAGATGTCGACGAAGTGTCCGTGGACGGCGGCTGCGGCGGCCATCGCCGGACTGACCAGATGAGTCCGCCCGCCGTAGCCCTGGCGTCCCTCGAAGTTACGGTTCGACGTGGACGCACAGCGCTCTCCCGGCTCCAGGCGGTCGGCATTCATGGCCAGACACATGGAACAGCCCGGTTCGCGCCATTCGAACCCAGCGTCGCGAAAAATCCGGTCCAGCCCTTCGCGCTCGGCCTGTTCCTTTACCAGTCCGGAACCCGGTACGACCAGCACCTGCTTGATGTTAGATGCCCGCTTCCGTCCGCGAATGGCCGAGGCGGCCGCGCGCAAATCCTCGATTCTGCCGTTGGTGCAGGAGCCGATGAACACCTTGTCGAGCGGAATAGCCGTCATCGGTGTACCCGCCCGCAGGTCCATGTATTCCAACGCGCGCTCCATACCGACCCGTTTCACTGGGTCCGCTTCGGCTGCGGGGTCCGGAATCACGGCATCCACCGGCAGCACCATTTCGGGAGACGTGCCCCAGGTGACCTGGGGTCGGATCTCGGCGGCATCCAGCGTAACAATCCGATCAAACACAGCGTCCTCGTCGCTGTGAAGCGACTCCCA
>JALORT010000053.1 GCA_025458755.1 Methylotetracoccus sp. | reverse complement strand
CGGCGCATTTGATGAGCTGGGGTTGGACCAGTCTCTTCAAGACGGCGTCGATCAGCGATCCGAGGAGTTTGGTGTCGGTCGCGACGCGTCTGTGGAAGAAACGGTACGACCTGTTCGCGAAGAATCCCGGTCGGGCGGTGCAGCGCATGAAACGGTGGGGGCTGCGCGCGCCCTCGGGAGCCAGCCGCCGCGAGAGACCTCGGTCGGAGCGCCTTTTCTGATACAAGTCAGTGTGGTGGCGCGTCCTGGAGAATCATTTTCCGGGGAGGATCTGCGGGATGCGTTGCTGGATCTCGGATTGGTTCACGGCGAGATGGACATTTTTCATCGGTACGATCGGAGTTTCCGCGAACCTTTGTTCAGTGTGGCCAGTCTGGTTCGGCCCGGAACGTTTCCGATCGACGACATGGAATCCTTCAGTTGCCCCGGCGTCGTGCTGTTCTTTCAGCCTTCCAAAGTGGCCGATCCGCTTGCGGTGTTCGATGACCTCTTCGAGACCAGCCGGGACTTGGCGGAGAAGCTCGATGGCGAAGAATGGGACGAGTCAAGGCGGACGTTGACCGAACAGAAGATTCGCGAACTGAGAGAACGCGTCGAAGACGTCTGCAGATAGCCTGTGACGATACCGGATTCCACCCGCCAGCGGGCTGCCGACCTGCGGGAACAGATCGAGTCCCACAATCGTCGCTACTACCAACTCGACGCGCCGATCATCGCGGACGCCGAGTACGATCGGCTGATGCGGGAATTGATTGAGCTGGAGACCCGATTTCCCGAGTTGGCGAGCATCGATTCGCCGACTCACCGCGTCGGTGCGCCACCGGTGCGTGCCTTCGCCGAGGTTCGGCACCAGGCGCCGATGCTCTCTCTCGATAACGCATTTTCCGACGAGGAAGTCGCTGCGTTCGACCGCAGGCTGCGGGAGCGGGTCGGCATGCAGTCTGAGACGATCGAGTATGTCGCCGAGCCGAAGTTGGATGGTCTCGCCGTCAGTTTGACCTATCGGCAAGGCATATTGGCCCTGGCGGCAACCCGAGGGGACGGCCAAGTCGGCGAGGACGTGACGGCGAATGTGCGGACGATCTCGGTCATCCCGCTGCGTCTCGCCGGTCGCGGACATCCCGAGCACATGGAGGTGCGCGGCGAGGTCTACATGCCGAAGTCGGGGTTTCGCGCGCTGAATGAGCGGGCGCTGCGACTGGGCGAAAAGATATTCGCCAATCCGCGTAATGCTGCTGCCGGAAGTCTGCGGCAACTCGATCCAAAGATCACGGCTTCGCGGCCGCTGGCTTTCTTTTGCTATGGTGTCGGTCTGTTTCCACAGGCTCTGCTGCCGAGTAGCCAGGACGTGCTACTTGAATTACTCGAGCGCTGGGGACTGCCGGTCTGCTCGGAAGTAGCCTGCGTCCAGGGTGTCGAAGGCTGTCTCGCCTATTACCGGCGCGTGCTGGAGAAACGGGCGCTGTTGCCCTATGACATTGACGGGGTCGTTTACAAAGTAAGCCGCTTTGAGCTGCAGCAGCGTTTGGGTTTCGTCGCCAAGGCGCCCCGCTGGGCGGTGGCGCACAAGTTTCCCGCGGAGGAGGCGACGACCCGTGTCGAAGCGATCGAGGTTCAGGTGGGTCGGACCGGGGCGCTGACGCCGGTGGCGCGGCTCGCAGCGGTGTTCGTCGGCGGTGTCACCGTCAGCAGCGCGACGCTGCATAATGCCGATGAGGTGCGGCGTAAGGACATTCGTGTCGGTGATACGGTGGTCGTCCGGCGGGCCGGTGATGTCATCCCGGAGGTCGTAAAGATGATTCCGGAGCTTCGTCCGCCGGGCGCGCGTGTCTTCGAAATGCCGGACCGGTGTCCGGTTTGCGGTTCCCGGGTTGAAGCAGTCCCGGGCGAGGCAATCTTGCGCTGTAGCGGGGGGTTGTACTGCCCCGCTCAGCATAAGGAATCGATCCGCCATTTCGCGTCCCGACGTGCCATGGATATCGATGGGCTGGGTGACAAGCTGATCGATCAATTGCTGGAGAGAAAGCTCGTGCAGACGGCAGCCGACATCTACGCGCTGCGTGAACAAGATCTCGTCGACATCGACCGCATGGGTGTGAAATCGGCGCGAAACCTGCTGCGGGCTCTGGAGCGGAGTAAGACAACAACGCTCGCGCGGTTTCTCTATGCCCTGGGTATACGCGAGGTGGGTGAGGCCACCGCCCGTGCGCTCGCAGCCCATTACCGTTCGCTGGACGATCTGCTGGCTGCAGACGCCGAATCGCTGCAACAGGTCCGGGATGTGGGGCCTTCGGTCGCGGGTCACGTCGCGGCGTTTTTCGCCGAGCCCCGCAATCGAGGTGTTGTGGCCGACCTGATCGCCGCAGGCATCCATTGGCCGCCGGAACCGGAAATCTCGGGAGCGCGACCGCTGGAGGGGAAGTCCTTCGTGCTCACGGGAACCTTGGGTACGATGACCCGAGTGGAAGCAAAGGACAGGTTGGAGCGCTTGGGGGCCAAGGTCTCCGGTGCAGTCTCGAAGAAAACCCACTATGTCGTGGCCGGTGCGGATCCAGGGAGCAAGCGGGCGAAGGCCGAACAGCTCGGGGTCGACGTTCTAAGCGAGAACGAATTTCTACAACTCCTGGAAACGGCGTCCGCTCACGCAAGCGCCGTGTCCAGTTAGCAGCGGCACCGCAAACCGTTGGCCATCCAGTGCGCGCCGTGTCCGGAGCGCATCAAGGCCGAAGGTATTTTCTGTCTGACGCCTCCTGCCGCAAGCCCTATCGGCGCGGGTTTGGATCTCGTGTGTCCTCCTGCTGTCTTCATGAGCCGTCTTCGGATGATCGTGGAGCAGATTGCCGTGTCCATCCCAGGCTGACTTTCAGCGTGAGCGGCTCGTTCGCCGCGGTGGGCGACCTGCGGCGCGTAGCGGCGTCGACGATCTTCCTCCTCGTTGCGATCATGATGCGGCTGCCGGTACATGATATTGTGCTTGACGGCTTTTGGATCCACATTCTATAGTAGTTATATTGAGTTTATCCCGCTTTCTGTTCAATACCTCTTCTACGTCCCGCTGCAGCGGCCATCACAACGGCGGCTAGCTTCTTCGCGAAACGCCCGCTTCCAATGCCTGTTACCGAATCTCGATGCAGTGATGTGGGGGAGGCCGACAACGGCTTGACCAACTTCCCGGCACCTCATCGGGTCCGCTGATGCGCCAGGCGCCATTCGCCTCTGCCGTTCCCAGTGTGATTCAAGATATTGATTTCATTTATTTGTTTTATGTTTTCATTCGGCATCGAGAATGGCAGCGGCGAACTCCGAGTCGACCTTCGCAAGGCCTCGAAAAAAACCACGAAGTTCCTCTTGACTTCAAGCAGGCGGGTTCCTATAGTCCCTTTAGTGGGGGAAAGTGGTGATAAATGGAGTTTAGTGGTGTAAGGAGGAGGAATTGTTCCGAGGTGTCAGTGCCATTAACCTGGACGAGAAAGGTCGGATGGCCATACCAACCAAGTACCGCCCGGAGTTGCAGGATTGCTGCGAGGGTCAATTGGTGGTCACCATCGGTTTCGACAAGTGCCTTCTACTGTTTCCCCTCCCCGCATTCGAACAGTTCGAGCACAAACTGATGAAGTTGCCGATGCTGGATTCACGCGTGAAGCAGGTGAAGCGTCTAGTGATCGGACACGCAGCCGAATGCGAAATGGATAGTCAGGGTCGTTTCCTGTTGCCGGAGTTGCTGCGCCAGTTCGCTGGACTGGAAAAGCGAGTGGCGCTGGTGGGTCAGGGTACGGTGTTCGAGATCTGGAACGATGAAGCGTGGAATCAAAGCAGAGATGCCTGGCACGAAGGCGTGAGTCTCGAGGACTTGGGGGATCTGTCGCCTGAGCTCGGATCGCTTACGTTCTGACGCCGAATTTCCGATACGCCATCGGCCGGTGATGCTGGCCGAATCCATCGAGGCTTTGGCAGTGAGGCCGGACGGGTGGTATGTCGACGCCACGTTCGGGCGGGGAGGCCACAGTCGAGAGATCTTGGACCGGTTGGGTCCTCCGGGGCGTTTATTGGCGCTGGACAAGGATCGCGCTGCGGTCTCTTCGCCGGAGGCTGTTGCACTGGGGCGCGATGCCCGCTTTCGGATCGAGCAGGTTTCGTTTGCGGATATGGCGTCATTCTTGACGACAGTGGGTTGGTTCGGACAAGTCGACGGGGTGTTGATGGACTTGGGGGTGTCCTCGCCGCAGCTGGACGAGGCGGAACGAGGATTCAGCTTTCTACGGGATGGGCCCCTCGACATGCGTATGGACCGCACTCGTGGCGTTACGGCAGCGGCATGGCTCGGCACGGTGAGCGACCGTGAATTGGAACAGGTGCTCAGGGGGTTCGGGGAGGAACGCTACGCGCGGCAGATCGCAAGAGCAATCGTGTCAAGACGCGCTCGGGAACCGATCGTCACGACGAAACAATTGGCGTCGATTGTCGCGGCGGCGATTCCGCGATGGGAACGGGGGCAACATCCGGCGACCCGCAGCTTTCAGGCCATTCGTATCCGAGTGAACCAGGAACTAGAGGAGCTTCAGCAAGGGCTGATTCAGGCGGTGCAGGCGCTGCGATGGGGTGGGCGCCTGGCGGTGATCTCCTTTCACTCGCTTGAAGATCGGATTGTCAAGCGGTTTATGCGCGATGAAAGTCGCGGCTTCGCTGTCGACAGCGGTGCTCAACGTCCTTATGCGGAATCGGTGGCGCCGCGTTTGCGGCGCATCGCCGGGCCGCGAAAACCGACCGCGTCTGAAATCTTGGAGAATCCCCGGGCACGCAGCGCGATTCTGCGAGTGGCTGAGAGGTCAGCGGGATGAGATCAATGCTGCTGCTGATCGCCGTGCTGATTGTGTCTGCGCTGGGGGTGATCTATGCGAAGTATCGGTCGCGGATGGTTTTCACGGAGATCCAGAAGCTGGAGCAGGCATTGGAAGCTTACGATGTGGAGTTGGGTCAGTTGCAACTGGAACAAAATACCTGGGCGGAGCATAGCCGGATCGAACGGCTCGCACGGACACGACTCGGCATGTCTTTACCCGCCCGGGAGTCGATCATCTACATCAAGACAAAGCACTAAGCATCAACTTACCAGTGCGGGTGGCGGGCCATGATGATTTATCCTCATACGGATTGCAGAACAAGTGACGACGACTATGCCGGGCGCTGGTGGTTTCTGCTCGTCGCCATCCTTCTCGGTATGGTTGTTCTGGTCGGCCGTGCCTCCTACCTTCAGGTGTTGGATCGGCAGTTTCTGCAGCCCGAAGGGAACGCGCGGCCTATCGGGATCAGGCCGATTGCGGCCCATCGCGGGCGCGTACTCGACCGGAATGGTGAATTATTGGCCATCAGCAGCCCGGTCAAGTCGATCTGGGCGAACCCCAGGGAGTTTGGCCCGGATGATCAACAACTGCGGATGTTGGCCGGTATCCTGGGCATGACCATCGGCGATATTCGTGGGCGAGTCGAGCGCGAAGCGGGCCGGACTTTCACCTTTCTCAAGCGGCGTATCAGTCCCGAGATGGCGGACCGAATCCTCGGGCTGCAAATCCCCGGAGTTTATGCCGATCGGGAATATCAGCGCTACTATCCGAGCGGGGAAGTGGCGGCTCATGTCATTGGGTTCACCAATATCGATGACAAAGGCCAGGAAGGCATCGAATACAGCTATGACCACGTGCTGAGGGGGGTCGAAGGTGGCCGACGGATCATCCGGGATGGTCGGCGCAGGGTCATCGAAGATCTGGAAAATGCACGCGAGCCAGTACCGGGGCGGGACGTCCGGCTGTCGATTGACCAGCGCCTTCAGTACCTGGCGTATCGGGAGCTGAAAAAGGCCGTGCTCAAACATCGCGCCCGTTCCGGAAGCCTGGTGCTGCTTGATGCCGAACACGGCGACGTGCTGGCGATGGTGAACCAGCCGTCGTTCAATCCCAACAGTCACAAACCCATCAAGAGCGGCGTGTTTCGCAACCGGGCGATCACTGACCTGTTCGAGCCGGGTTCGACGATGAAGCCCTTTGCGGTGGCCTGCGGTCTGGAGCTCGGCTTGTTCCGCCCGGATTCGGTGATCAACACCCACCCCGGCTCGCTGCGTGTCGGTACCAATGTGGTGAAGGATATCCACAATTACGGTGCCTTGGATGTGACGCGCATCCTGCAGAAGTCGAGTAACGTCGGGGTAACGAAGATCGCGCTGTCGATACCGTCATCGAAGTTTTTTGCGTTCTACAACAACTTGGGCTTCGGTCAGCCGCTGGAAACCGGCTTTCCGGGTGAGGCGACCGGCCGCTTGCCGCATCATCGTGGCTGGAATCATTTCGAGCAGGCCACGCTCTCCTTCGGGTACGGTTTGTCGGCTTCTACGCTGCAGATGGCGAGGGCGTATCTGGCGTTTGCCAAGGACGGTATGATTCCGGCCGTTTCGTTGCTGAGGCGAAGCGAGAACCCGAAGCTCTATCCGGTCATGTCGGCGAAGACCGCCGCCGCCGTTCGGACCATGATGGAGAGGGTGGTATCGCGTGAAGGGACAGCTCTACAAGCAGCCGTGCCCGGTTACCGCGTGGCGGGGAAAACCGGCACCGTGAAAAAGAACGCGGGCCGCGGTTATTCCTCGGGGCTCCATATGGCGGTTTTCGCCGGCATGGCCCCGGCCAGCAGGCCCCGTTTGGTGATGGTCGTCATGATCGATGAGCCGTCGGCTGGACAATACTATGGCGGTGTTGTCGCCGCGCCGGTGTTCTCGAGCGTGATGGAAGGGTCGCTGCGGCTGCTGAATATCGCGCCCGATCAGCCCGATTCCATGCCTTTGCTTACGGCGCAGGGAGAAGGCCCGCTGTGAGTGCAGTCACAGACCGACTGCTCGGGCAGCGTCTGGGGCAGCTCGTGTCGGGATTCGGCGATCCCGGTTCGGCGGCCAACGTCAGCGTGACCGGGCTCAGCATCGATAGTCGCACCTTGCGTCCGGGCGATCTGTTCTGCGCGATCGCCGGCCATCAGGGGCACGGGCTTCAGTATCGCCATGACGTCATTAGGAAAGGAGCGTGCGCGATTCTCTATGATCCCCACGGCGGAGGGCGGGAACTCGCCGCCGGCTGTGCCGGAATCGCTTGCATTCCGGTCGAGTCCTTGCACCAAAAGGTCGGCTACATCGCCGACCGTTTTTTTGCTCAACCGTCACAGGATCTGACCGTGATCGCCGTTACTGGAACGAACGGCAAGACGTCGTGCAGCCATTTTCTGGCCCATGCGATGTCCGCCCCCCGGCCCGCCGGGGTTATCGGCACTTTGGGGTGGGGGTGGCCCGGCCATTTGCAGGCCACGGCGCAAACCACGCCGGACGCGATCGAGGTGCATGCGCTGCTTTCCGCACTTCGCATGCAAGGGGTCGGCACCGTCGCGATCGAGGCGTCCTCGCATGGCTTAGTACAGGGACGGCTGAATGGCGTCCGGATCAAATCGGCGCTTTATACCAACATCACGCGCGATCACCTTGATTACCATGGGTCGCTGGATGCCTACATCGAAGCGAAGATGCGTCTCGTCGATTTTCCGGGTCTCGAATCGCTGACTCTGAATGCAGACAACCCGTTGACTAGTCGGGTAGTCGAACGCGCTTCGTCGGGAATGAAAACCATCGCCTACAGCGTTTCCGGGCAGCCGCATCCCTCCGTGCAGACCGTTTGTGCTGCAGGAATCGAGCAGAGTGCGGAAGGGATCCGAATGAAAGTCGCATGGGACGGTGCTGTCGCCGAAGTCGCCGCACCGGTGTTCGGCGACTACAACGCGGAGAACCTGCTCGGTACTCTCGCCGTTCTACTCGGGATGGGCTACGGACTGACCGAGAGCGTCGAACGGGCCGGAAAAGTACGGCCGGTGCCAGGGCGGATGGAACATTTGAGAAGTCGCGATGGCGTCACCGCCGTCGTCGATTATGCGCACACGGCCGACGCGCTGGATCGCGTCTTGCGCAGTCTCCGGGCGCATTGCCGCGGACGCTTGTGGGTCGTTTTCGGCTGCGGCGGCGAGCGTGATCGGGGCAAACGCCCGTTAATGGGGCAGGCCGCTGAACGTTGGGCTGATCGCATCATAGTGACCGACGACAATCCACGTCATGAGGACGGTGATGCGATTGTGGCGGACATTTTGTCTGGCTGCAGCGGATGCAACATTACGGTACAACGGGACCGACGACTCGCCATTGAGGAGACGATACAGTCCGCGAGACCTGATGATCTGGTGCTGGTGGCGGGCAAAGGTCATGAGAGGGTGCAGGATATCGGTTCCGCGCAGCTTGACTTCGACGATCGGGAAGTCGCCGGACGTGCACTCCTGGCAAGGGAAGGGCGGCCATGAGCTGTTTCCCGAAGCTCTGCCCGTGTTTGGTCGGACGTAGCCTCCCCGGTCAGCTTTGTCAGATCTTGGAGACTGTTTGGGCCGAAAGGGCTGTCGGTGCGACTGCGGCACGGATCGTGGCGGCCGGACTTCAACGGCGCGATCGAGCAACCGCAGCCGATCGCGGCAATGACTTGGCGCTCCCGACCAGGCGCCGAAGCAGGCTTACGCAGCATCGTCAAAGCGAGCGGGCGCACCAACTCATCACGCCGCCAGGGGCGAAGTCCGCATGTTGCTGAATCTCGCCCGGTGGCTGGGTACCCATTTCGACTTTTTCAGAGTTTTCAACTACCTGACGTTTCGTGGCATTCTCGGCGTGTTGACCGCGCTGATCATTTCCTTCGTCGTCGGGCCGATCATGATTCGGCGCCTGAGCCGTTACAAGATTGGCCAAAGTATTCGACAGGACGGCCCGCAAAGTCATTTCTCGAAGGCAGGCACACCCACCATGGGAGGTGCGCTTATTCTGGTCTCCATCGCGGTCAGCACGCTGTTGTGGGGGGATCTGTCGAACCGATATGTCTGGGCCGTGTTGCTGACGACGGTGGCGTTCGGACTGATCGGATTCGTTGACGACTACAAGAAGTTGGTGCTGCGAAACAGCAAAGGGTTGGCGGCACGCTACAAGTATTTATGGCAG
>JALORT010000427.1 GCA_025458755.1 Methylotetracoccus sp. | reverse complement strand
GGTCGCCTCTCCTGGTTGGTGGAACATTCCCATCTCCACCTTGGCACGTTGATGCCGTTTCGGGAAGGGGCGACCATCCCATTAAATCCGACGGCAGTTTCCCGCCGCCGGAAGACCACATTCCCGAATTGTTAAAGAGCACTCGGCCAGCATTTCGCGCCGGCCGCCGACCCGAGTGGGCCGGTTTCCATCTGGTGGGGTGTCCAGGTAACGATCCTGGCCAGCCATGGCATCGGTTTTACAGACCGCTCCGCGTCCTTAGCGGAATACCACCCCGGCGTTCTCAACTGCAGAGCCCCAAAAGCAAGGAGCCCGGACTGCTTTCGCTAATCCGGGCTCCCTGGTCTGGAACCGTAATCTTCTGATTACGCAGGATGACTACATGGTCATCCTCCCGGATTGCCTGCTATCGCTCTCCCAGCCATACCCGAAGGGCAGGCACGGCAAATGAATGCAGGCCGCGGACGAATTCGTGACCTTCAGTGCGCCGCGCATGGAGACGGCGGACGCAAAGTGGCATGGCAAGCCGAATCGGCCTGTCCGCTGCTGCGATATTGCGAGTCTCTGAAGCGTCATGTTCCTGTAGTCGTGGTGGATGGTTGCGGGAGAAGGATTTGAACCTCCGGCCTCCGGGGTATGAACCCGGCGCGCTGCCAACTGCGCTATCCCGCCATTCGTTCGATAACGCGCAGTCTGCCAAAACAGATGACATGTCGTCAATAGCAAAACACAAAAAGTGTGCATGGCATGAAAAAGTCTTGTGGCAGAAAAGCGACGCAGATAAAATCCACCGCATGTCGAAGAAGCACTCTCTGCCCCGTCGCAAGCTCACTTGGCGGGTGCGCGTCATGATGGCCGAACGCGAAGTGCGATCCGTTTCCGAGCTGGTCCGCCGCCTCGATCAAGTGGGGGTATCCATCTCCATCGCCCAGCTTGGTCGTCTGATCGACGGCAAGACCCAGCATTGGAGCCAGGAGGTCATCGAGGGCCTGATGCTGGTCCTGGACTGCGAGTTGTCGGATCTCTTGCGCTCCGAGCCAGTGAGATAGGCCGCGCGCGTGCGATCCCGCGTCGAGCCAAGCGGACTACGTCCGCTTCATCCCAAGCCATCCGGGTGAACGCCGGCTGGGGAAGATACCTCGACTCCTTCCAGGAAGTCATCTGCGAACTGCGACGGTCCGCAACGGGTACTGACGGCCATGAGCGGGCGGTTACGTCGTGCCGCGGCGTCGCTGCTGAGCGTCGCTCTTACGTCCCATTGCCGACCAATAGAGGCATCCACCGGTGGGAACCGCTGTGTTCCGCGAACTCCACCCTGCACAAAGCTTTCCCATTGAGGCTGCGGTCCCGGTGGACGCGTCTGCCGGAATGCGGCCATGAAGCAAACCCTGGGGCCAACTGCTGCGAGGACCTGCTTGAGGTTTACGCGCTGAATGAGAGCGCGCTTGCCCGCGGTGAGATCACCTTCGCGCACCGGGAATGAATGGGTTCGCTGTCGGGCTTCGAATACGCCTTCCAAAGAATTCACAGTCGCGTCGGCGCCCAACTCCGGCTATCGGCTCCGCATGTAGAGTTCGAATAGCCCCGGATGCGCGGCGCGAAGCTTCCTGCGCCCGTCGACGATATCGGCGTGGCGACCCTGGCGTTCCAGGAGCAGCAGATTGAGCACCAGCCAGGCGCAGCGCTCAGCGGGGGTGTCCGCCCCGTGCTGCGCGAGGCGCATCGCGCTTGCCCAGCCCGGTTCCGCGATGAGGGTCCACGCCGCAAACCAGGCGAAGTCCCCCGTTTCGCCGTCCCCCTCGAACTGTGCGTCGAAGCGGGACAAGAGTCCGGTCAATTCGGGGTCTTGCAGGCGCGCTGCGAGCGTCGCAGCCCGTGGCGGCGCCAGCCACGACAATTCGGCGAGCAGGGGCCAGGCGGCAGCCAACCCGGAGACTCGGTACTCGGCTTCGATTTTCCACGCCAGCGGCGCGGGCTGACGTCGCCACGACGCGATGGCTTCAATTCTGCGGGCGGCTTCAGCCGCGTTGCCGGCCCGCAGCAGCAGCGGCGCCGCGTGCAGTTCCTCGTTGTCTGGATCGAATCGGAAGTCCGCGACCGCCGTGGCCAAGTCGGACCACAGTGGCGACATCCAAGCACCGGCCGTGGCGCCAAGCTCACGCTGCGCTGCCGTCACGGCGTTCTCGGTCAAACGCAGGACCTCGGTCGCCGACGCCCGATCCAGTGGCACCGCTATTGGCAGACGCAGGCGTTCAAGCAGCTGGGTGAATGCCGGCAGCAGGGGATCGCCTGCGTACTCGGCGGAGAGTGCTGCAATGGCACGGGTAATGGCTGCGACATCACGGGTGCGCAGCGCGTCGATTGCCGCATTGCGCAGCAGCACGTCGCGGCTGTGTTCGAAGATATCGAGCTGCATCGGCATTCTCCCGGGCGGAATCATCCCACCCTTGCCGTGAGCGAGCGCGGCCTTTCGGGCTAGATCGTGGCGGTGGTGCGCCGAACGTGCGACTTTTCGATCGCCTCCTTCAGGCGACGCATGTCGTAGCGGCCCGAATGGCTCAGGCGCACCCAGTCCTTCTCGAATTGCTTGGTCCTATCGCTGCTTCGTGGCAGGCTTGCGCGCTTTTGCTGCGCCGGTTTTTTCGAGGTGAAAGAACATTGCGGCCGATCCCGCTGCACCGCGTCGCCGATTTGATCCACAACGTACAGGGCGACCCACAATGGGTTCCAAAGCGTCGATCCGGTCTGTCCGCTGCCGGGCCGGGAGCGACTTCCCTTGTCCGGCAGCCGGGAGAAGAAACCATGGAACGATCGGTCCGGATCGCTCGCATCAACGCCCTGCTCAGCCGCCCGCAAGGGGCCACGCTGGCGCAGCTCATCGAGGAGCTCGGGGTCTCCCGCGCCACGGTCAACCGCGACCTGCAGCTGATGCGCGACCAGATGAACGCGCCGGT
>JALORT010000426.1 GCA_025458755.1 Methylotetracoccus sp. | reverse complement strand
AGCGACCCGATATCGACTTCACATTCATGGCTTCTGCTTCCTGTTGTCTCGCGGCGCAAAGGACGGGCCGCGGGTACGAATCAGACATGCAAGTCTTGGGCCAGAAACCTAATGCCATGATTTTGCGATTAGATACCGTGTTTGCGTCTTCCCATATGTAAAGAAATCCGACACTGGCGGCGCGGCGCATCGACCGTCGATCACCGACCGACGGTCGAAGCCTGCCCCTTGTCCTCGACCGCCATCTCCTCTGGCTGGCGGCGATTTCCGGTGGCAGATCTTGCCGGGAAAGGCGGCGAAGGCTGGAGTCCTCCGGCCGACATGCCGGCAGGCAACTCCGTGCCGAGGTGAATCCGCGTCGCGGAGGCGGTGTCGAAGTTTCGCCACCGCTTGCCGGCGCAGGATCGGGCCGCCGACAATCCGCGCTCGCCTCCCGTCCGGATTCCCCGCCATGAATGACTCTGCGCAGGCCCTGTTCGACCGCGCTGCCGAACGTGGTGCGCGCGAAGGACTGCCTTATGCCGGCGCAGTGACGCCGCCGGAGGCATGGCAACTGCTGCAGCAGGGGGCGGCGCAGATGGTCGACGTCCGCACCGCCCCCGAATACAAGTTCGTCGGCCACGTGCCGGGCACGGTCAACGTCGAATGGCGCGGCAGCGGCGCGGCGCTGCCCGAGTTTCTCGAGCAGCTTCGTGCGGCAGCGGCGAGCGAAAGACCCTTGCTTCTGCTGTGTCGTTCGGCGGGCCGGTCACACGCCGCAGCGGCCGCGGCGACCGCTGCGGGCTTCGAGCGCGTCTACAACGTGCTGGAAGGATTCGAGGGCAAGCTCGATGCCGAACGCCGCCGCGGCTTCATCGACGGCTGGCGCCGGCACGGCCTGCCCTGGGAACAGGATTGAAGCGGGGGCCGCGATGATCGCGCCCGGCAGCCTTACGCGTTAAGCGCCAGACCGGCAGAGTCGAACACACCCTCGAAGAGCACCGAGCTCAGATAGCGCTCGCCGGAATCAGGCAGCACGACGACGATTGTCTTGCCCTTGTTCTCGGGCCGCTTCGCCCAGCGCACGGCAACGGCGGCCGCGGCACCGCAGGAGATGCCGGAAAGGATGCCCTCCTCGCGCGTCAGACGGCGTGCATAGTCGACCGCCTCGTCGTTGGTGACGGTCTCGATCGCGTCGACCAGCGACAGGTCGAGCACGTCCGGCACGAAGCCGGCACCGATGCCCTGGATCTTGTGCGGCGAGGGCTTCAGCGGTTCGCCGGCGCGCTTCTGCGTCAGCACCGGGCTGGCCGCCGGTTCGACCGCCACCGAAACGATCGGCTTGCGGCCCTTCAGGTAGCGCGAGACGCCCGTGATCGTGCCGCCAGTGCCGACGCCCGAGACCAGGATGTCGATCTTTCCTTTGGTGTCGTCCCAGATCTCGGGGCCGCTCGTGGCCTCGTGGATCGCCGGATTGGCCGGGTTCTTGAACTGTTGCAGCAGAACGTAGCGGCCCGGATCGGAGGCAACGATTTCCTCGGCCCTGGCGATGGCGCCGTTCATGCCTTTCGGCCCTTCGGTCAGCACCAGCTTCGCGCCGTAAGCGACCAGCAGCTTGCGCCGCTCGACGCTCATCGTTTCGGGCATGGTCAGCGTCAGCGGGATGCCGCGCGCGGCGGCGACGAAGGCGAGCGCGATGCCGGTGTTGCCGCTGGTCGGTTCGACCAGTTCCTTGCCCGGGCCGAGCAGGCCGCGCTTCTCGGCGTCCCAGATCATCGCCGCACCGATGCGGCACTTGACCGAGTAGGCCGGATTGCGGCCCTCGATCTTGGCCAGCACGGTGGCCCCGGCACGGTCGGTCACGCGGTTTAGCTGCACCAGCGGAGTGCGGCCGATCGATTGCGAATTGTCCGTGTACCACTGGCTCATGGCGATTTCCTGCGTGAGAAAGTACGGGATGAAGCAGCGCGGCGCGCCTGACGTTGACCGCAGCCAGCGGCACTTTACGCGGCGAGCCGCCGCCGCCCGTGCCGAAAGAGTTGAGAGCTCATGCCGGCAATGAAGATCGACCGCAGGCAAAAACTGCCGGCACCCTGCGGGCTTGAACGCCGACCTGCCGGCACCGAGCCAAAATCTTTGGCATGGCGTCATTCCATTCCGTCGTTTGCCACGATGGCAGCCGATGGCGAGAATTAGATACCCCGGGGCGGACCCGCGCTGACCTGTTACCCACGTCGACCTCCGAACCCCCTTTTCCGGCCCGGAAACCAATCCCATGTCGGTCCGTTCGATTGCTGCGGTGATGTCTGCGCTTGCCCTGATCCTGCTCGCCGGCTGTGCCACCCGCGCAACCACGATCGACGCCAGCTGGGTCAATCCCGAGTTCGCGGGCCAGCGCTCGGTACGCAACGTGATGGTGATGGCCGCGGTCCGCGACACCACCAATCGGCGCATGTTCGAGGACAAAATGGTCGCGGCGCTGACGGCAGCCGGTGCCCGGGCGGTGCAGTCGTACAAGTTCCTGCCCGAAGACGGCCCGGTCGCCGAAGACCGGCTGCGGCGCGCAGTCGCGGATGCCGGCGTCGGTCATGTGCTGGTCAGCCGCATCATCAATGTCACCACCGAGGTCAACGTTACGCCGGGCATGGTGATGGGGCCGACCTGGGGCCCGGGCTGGGGACGCGGTCCCGGCTGGGGACCGGGCTGGGGCGGGTTCACCGGCTACTACAACACCATGTGGGCGACTTCCACGCCGCCGCGGATCACGACCACGCAGAACGTGCACTCGGACACGCGCGTGTTCGATCCGCGGAACGAGAACGTCGTGTGGTCGGCCGCGACGACGACCGCGACCGGCTTCGACACGGTGCCGCAGATCATCGACCAGTTCGTCGAGTTGATCGTCTCGGCGATGAAAAAGGATGCGGTAACCTATCGCCGTTCTCCGGACAGGTCGGTTCTGGCAGGTGCACAGGTCCCTGCC
>JALORT010000425.1 GCA_025458755.1 Methylotetracoccus sp. | reverse complement strand
CCTCCGGTGCGAGATCAGCGGGCAGCCTGCCCCAACGCGTCGAACCGCTTCTCCGGTGCCCCTAACACTCGCCGAATCCTCGGCGACCGTGCGACGTCAGCCGCGCCGTGTGACCGCTTTGGCTCGCGACTTGTCCCTCTGCTGATTGCGTTTTGCGCATGAGTTACTGGCTGATGAAATCGGAACCCGCCGAGTTCAGCATCGACGACCTCGCCGCCCGGCCCGGGCAGATCGAACACTGGGACGGGGTGCGCAATTATCAGGCGCGCAACATGATCCGGGATCAGATGAAAGTGGGCGATGGCCTACTCTTCTACCACTCGAACTGCGCCACTCCGGGCATCGTCGGGCAGGCGGAAATCTGCCGCGAGGCCTACCCGGATTTCACCGCCTTCGATCCGGGACACCCGCACTATGATGCGGCCAGCAGTCTGGAGAGCCCCCGTTGGCTGATGGTGGACGTACGCTTCGTCCGTAAGTTCCGCCGCACCATTACACTCGCGGAGTTGAAGGAAAGGCCCGAGTTGGCGGGGTTGGCGCTGATCCGTCGCGGCAACCGGCTGTCGGTGATGCCGGTCACCGCGGCGCAATGGCGCTTCATTCTGTCGCTGGAGTGAGTGCGCGCCGGGTCCGGCGCGCCTTGGTTCCCCGCGGTGTTCAGCGGTTTTCGCTGCCGCCGGCGAACAGCCGGTAAGCGGTGTTCTCCGTCTCATCGGCATAGGTATAGCCGATCGTAACCAGGAAATCCCGGAACGCGCGGCGCTCGGGCTTCGGGACTTGCAGTCCGATCAAGACGCGGCCGAAAGCGGCGCCGTGATTGCGGTAGTGGAACAGGCTGATGTTCCAGCGCCCGCCGAGCATCGTCAGGAAGCGGAGTAGCGCACCGGGACGTTCCGGGAATTCGAAACTGTAGATCACTTCGTCCAGCACCCGCGGTGCATGTCCGCCGACCATGTAGCGGATGTGGTCCACGGCCAGTTCGTTGCTGCTCATGTCGGTCACATCGAAGCCTTCGTTCCGCAGCTGCTTCAACAAGGATTCGCTGTCGCTGTGTTCGGGTGTGATCTGGACGCCGACAAACACGCGGGCCTGGTGATCGTCGAAAAAGCGGTAGTTGAATTCGGTGATGCTGCGGCGGCCGAGCGCCCGGCAGAAGATCAGAAAACTGCCCGGCCGCTCCGGAATCGTGGCCGCGATCAGCATTTCGCGGTGCTCCCCCACCTCCGCCCGCTCGGCGACGTGCCGCAGGCGGTCGAAGTTGATGTTCGCGCCGCTGTCCACCGCAATGAGGCACTGGTTCTCCAGCGCTCGGGCGGCCGCGTATTTCTTCAGCCCGGCGATGCCTAGCGCGCCGGCGGGTTCCGCGATCGAACGGGTGTCGTCGAAGATGTCCTTGATTGCGGCGCAAATCTCGTCGGTGGTCACGGTCACCACCTCGTCCACGCAGTGGTGGGCGATATGGAACGGTTCCTTGCCGACCTGCTTCACGGCGACGCCGTCCGCGAACAGTCCGACATGCTTCAGCACGACGCGCCGTTTGGCGATCAGTGCTCGATTCAGGCAATCCGCGTCTTCCGGTTCGACGCCGATGATCCGAATTTCGGGCCGGACGAATTTCACGAATGCCGCGATGCCGGCGATCAATCCGCCGCCTCCGACCGGCACGAAGATCGCGTGGATGTCATCCATGCGCTGACGCAGAATCTCCATGCCGATGGTGCCCTGGCCAGCGATCACATCGGGATCATCGTACGGATGGACGAACGTCAGGTGCTGTTGCTGCTCCAGCATCGAGGCATGCATGCAGGCTTCGTCGTACGAATCGCCGTGGAGGACGATTTCGCCGCCGAGGTCCCGGACGGCGCGGACCTTGATCTCCGGCGTGGTGCAGGGCATCACGATCAGCGCGCGGATGCCGAGTTGTCGCGCGGCCAATGCGACGCCTTGCGCATGATTGCCGGCCGATGCCGCAATCACGCCCGCCCGTTTGGCTTGCGCGTCCAGTTGCGCAATCTTGTTGTAGGCGCCCCGCAGTTTGAACGAAAACACCGGCTGCAGGTCTTCGCGCTTGATGTAAACCGTATGGCCGAGTCGTTTCGACAGGTTCGGCGCCGGATCGAGCGGCGTCTCGATCGCCACATCGTAAACCCGAGCCCGCAGGATCCGCTCGATGTATCGGTGCAGCATGGCGGTCACGGCGGGTTGGGGTTCAGGGCGGCGCGTCAGCGCGCCGGGCCGACGACATGACAGCCCGGGCGTTCCCCGGTATTATCTGCGGCAATTTCCACACCAAGACTCAATGGATTCGACAATGACGCCCGATGAACTGAAAAGAAAAGTTGCGGAAGCCGCTCTCGCTTACGTCAAAGATGTACCGATCGTAGGGGTCGGCACGGGTTCGACCGTGAACCATTTTATTGACTTCCTGGCCGGCATGAAAGGCAGTTTCGACGGAGCGGTGTCCAGTTCCGAGGGGACCACCGAACGCTTGAAGAAAGCCGGAATTCCGGTGCTGGATTTGAATGCCGTCGGTACGCTCGATGTTTATGTCGACGGTGCCGACGAAATCAATCCGCGTTTCGAGTTGGTCAAGGGCGGCGGTGCCGCGTTGACCCGCGAAAAGATCGTCGCCGCCGCCAGCCGGAAATTTGTCTGCATCGCCGATCAGAGCAAGTACGTCGACATGCTGGGAACGTTCCCGCTCCCGATCGAAGTGATCCCGATGGCGCGGAGCTATGTGGCGAGGGAAATGGTCGCCCTGGGGGGACAGCCGCAGTGGCGTGAGGGCTGTGTCACCGATAATGGCGGTCACATCCTGGATGTGCGTAATCTCGATCTGTCGAACCCGATCGCGATGGAAAAGAAGATTAACGACATTCCCGGAGTGATCTGCGTGGGCATTTTCGCGCTACGCCGGGCCGATGTGGTGCTGCTGGGGGCGCCGGAGGGAATTCGTACCTTGACCT
>JALORT010000052.1 GCA_025458755.1 Methylotetracoccus sp. | reverse complement strand
CATCCAGGTTGCGAAGGAGAAAGAGAGAACGATGCCCCACAGGTCGGACCGGCGTCGGTTGAATCTGTCACCCGTAAAGGCCCCTCGAGGCCGTCGCCTTATACAGATTCCGACGCGCGCATTGCATCCGGGCCCGAGCGAGACACCGCTCAACAGCCAGGCCGAATCGATACGCGCAATCTACCCCAAGGCAAAAATTCACTCATGATCCTTGCAAATCGGGTGGAGTCCATAGATACGGTATGGTGGATAAGCGGAACGCATCCATGGATTGGCGGCCGGGGTTTGGCGGATGCGCTTTGCTTATCCACCAATGAGGCGATGTCATCGGTCGGTGAGCATTGCCGCGGGAGACTGTCATGACGAATCCGGCTCTGCAAACGGTCTTTGATGCGGAGGCCTTTCTGGCCTGGGAAGAAAAGCAGGAAGAGAAGCACGAGTATGTCCGCGGCGAGGTGTTCGCGATGGTCGGCGCGCGGCGCGAGCATGAGGTCGTGTCGCTGAATCTGGCGGCAGCCTTCAAGCAGCGGCTGCGCGGCGGGCCTTGTCAGACTTATATCGCCGACTTGAAACTGCGGGTCGAAGCAGCGGATGCCTTTTTCTACCCCGATGTGATGGCTTCCTGTGATCCGCGGGATCATGCCGCCAGCCAGTTCATCGCGCATCCGGCGTTGATTGTCGAGGTGTTGTCCGAGTTCACCGCGGCGTTCGACCGCGGTGACAAGTTTGCGGCCTACCGCACGCTGACGTCGCTGCAGGAGTATGTGCTGGTGAGCATTCCCTCGCGCCGGGTGGAGACCTTCCGGCGTACGCCGGAGAACGACTGGCTGTTCCACGAGTACTTGCTGGACGGCGGCGATGGCCTCTTCCCGACCTTACAACTCTCGATTCCGTTCGACGAGATATTCGAAAACGTCTTTCCGGAGGAATCAGCGGATGAGCAGGGTCCGGGTTGATCATCACGGCGCGTTTTGCGTCTCGGGGCGGCCATCATGCAAAATGTAGCTGCCGATCCCGACCGATCCTCGATGAAGAGTCCGCTGATGCGATACGTTTTTTTCTTCTCCATCCTGTTCGCCAGTTTTTCCGTCATCGCCGATACCGACGCGCTGTTGAAGCAGATCAAGCTGCCCCGCGGCTTCGCGATCACCCTGTATGCCGACCAAGTTCCCGGCGCCCGTGGGATGGCGTTGGGCGATGACGGCACGGTGTATCTGGGGACGATCAATGAAGGCAAGGTCTTCGCGTTGCGCGACCGGAACGGCGACGGGTACGCCGAACAGGTCGTGACCGTCGCCTCCGGCCTGAACATGCCCAACGGCGTCGCCTTTTATCGGAATGACCTCTACATCGCCGAGATCAGCCGCATCGTGAAGTTGAAGGAGATCGGCGATCGCCTCGACCAGCCGCCCCCGCCGGAAGTCGTCGCTGACGTCTATCCCAACGAACGCGTCCATGCCTGGAAACTGCTCAAGGTGGGGCCGGACGCCAAACTGTACGCGGCGGTCGGCGCGCCCTGCAATATCTGTCTGTCCGATGATCCGATATTCGCCACGCTGACGCGTATCGACCTGGACGGCAAGAACCTCGAGGTTTACGCCCGCGGCATCCGCAACACGGTCGGTTTCGACTGGCATCCCGACACCGGTGACCTTTACTTCGCGGACAATGGCGCCGATTGGCTGGGCGAGGATCTGCCGGCGGATGAGCTGAACCGCGCCTCCGGGCCCGGCCTGCATTTCGGTTATCCCTATTGTCATGCCGGCGATTTGGCCGATGCGAATTACGGCCAACAAAAGTCTTGCGACCAGTTCACCGCTCCGGTCTGGAAATTTCCCGCCCATGTCGCCGCTTTGGGTATCCGCTTCTATCGCGGCCGTCTGTTCCCTCCCGACTATCGCGGCCAGTTGTTCGTTGCGCAGCACGGCTCGTGGAATCGGAAGCAGTCGGTCGGGTACCGCGTGGTCGTGGTGCGGTTTAACGAAGGCCGTCCGACGGCGGAGGACGTCTTTGCCGAAGGCTGGCTGCAGGCGGACGGCAAGGAATGGGGCCGCCCAGTCGACATCCTCGAGCTGGCGGACGGGTCGCTGTTGGTCTCGGATGATTTGCGCGGTGTCGTTTACCGCATCACGTACCGACCCGCGTAAACAGACCGTCCCTTATCCCGTTAGGTGCAGACCGAGCGTTCGCTCCGCAGCGGTCAATCGTTTCTGTCGCACCGGTGGGTTCGGCGTGAGCCGTCTACTTATCATGCGGCACTCGTGGCGGAATGATGACGCAGTTCCCGGAATCCGGCGGCCGACCGGTGAGACCGCGGCCGGAGATCTATGATCCAAGAGCCGCCGGCAAAATCTCGACCGGTGGTTTCATTCATACCGCGAGTCTCCGCTGCCGCCAATTTTCCCCGTGCGGCGGCGGGTGCGGCCTTTCCTGCCGAAGCGATCTGAATTCTCTGGGTTCTGCTTGGAGTGCGCCCATCCAGTCCGGCCTGGTGCCTGTGGGACAAGAATCCGGGCCGCTGGGCCTCTTGCCATTTCCTATCGCACGTCGCTGCGGCCGATGCTGTGCCGCTGCTCCATCAGCCGGTCGTCACCACTGGATGCCAATCGGCTACAATAACGTGCTTTCCGCATCGAGCTGGTCATGGCGCGCAAACTGAAGCACGGGAAAGGAGGCGGAAAATACGGTGCGCCCCACACACTGACGGATACGGGGCTCGGAGACGCCGCGAAACACGCCCTGCACACGGCGCACTACAAGGACGCGATCGAGCTGTGCAAGGAGCTGTGCAAGCGAAACGGGAGCGCCGAAAACCGCGAATTGCTTGCTGCCGCCTACGCCGGACGGGCGGAGGACCTGGCGGACAAGGGCATGGTGAAAGAAGCGGTTGTCGTATGGCGCAACCGCGCCGATCTCTGCGGCAGACCGCTGATGGAGGGACCGTATCCGGGGTGGCTGAAACAGTTGGGCGACATGAAGTCGCTGCTGCACGCCTACCGGGCCTGTTTGAGGGGTGAAGGCAAAGATCCGGTGCGGAGCGCCGAGCAGGCGGCCATCGAGGCCGGCCTGGCCGCGTATGTCTTGACCGCGCCGGAGGCGGCACTGGCGGATCTGCCTGCCGATTCACCGCTGATGTGTGGCCGCCTGCAGGCCCGAGCGGCACTCAAGGCGTACTGCGAGTCGGCGCCCGACCTGGATGCTGCACTCAAGGCCATTCCATTCCGGTCGCCGTACCGCGATCTCGGCCGAATTCTGAAACTCATGGCGCGGATGGAAACGGACCCCGCGGCGCTCGATGATCTGGCGCGGATCGCCGCAAGCAGTCCGTTTGCACGTTTGGCCGAGATGGCGAAACTGGCGGCGCTGCCGCTCGACCGATGGGTGCCGGCGGTGGTCGCGCTGCACGGCGAAGACCGGGCGTTGGCTCTGGAATTCAAGGACATTCCGGATGCCGCGAAGCCGGTGGTCGACGAGTTGCTTCGGCTCGCTGAGCGCCCCGCCGCCGGCGCACTGTTCGATTGGCTGGTGCGGCAGCACCCATGCGTGCCGCCGCCTGGCATCGAGGCGCTGTGTCGGTCCTTGCTGACGCAGGTTCCGGACCGCATCCGTGTCTACCGGCAAGTCGTCGGTGATCTGGCGGAGGCGGAGGCCCAGCGTATCTTGGCGCTGCATGCGGAAGTCAAACGCGACATCGAGTCGGCGGTGGAGCACTGGCTGCATGCGGTGGACGCCCTGGAGAAGGAAGGCGGCGACTCGTCCCGTCTGCGGGCTGCCTTGATTCTCCGTCATCTGGCAGACGAGCCGCCTTGTTCCAGCGACGGCGGCTTGCACCGCGACGCGGTCGCCTGGCTACGGCGAAGTCTGGAGTTCGATCCCGACGATGTGGAAAGTTTTCTCCGGCTGCTGCCGGCGTATCGGGCGCGGCAGGACCTGAAAACGGCGCGTGCGCTGCTGGACGATGCGCTGTCAAGGTTCCCGAGAAATGCCAACGTTCTGCTCGAGGCGATCGAGATCGCCTTGGCCGGCAATGCGTTCAAGAAGGCCGTCGGATTTGCCCGCCGGGTGTTGGAGCTGGACCCCATCAATCCGCGGGTGCGTTCGCTGCTCGGACAGGCGCACATGGCGCATGCGCGGAAGCAGGTCAAGAGTCACAAGTGGGACGCGGCGCGCAAGGAGCTGAGCGAAGCGGCCGAGTGGGTGCGCTTGCCGGCGGACCGGAGCGCATTGAAACGGCTGCAAGGTATCGTGGACATGGAGAGCGGGCGCGTGGCCGACGGACAGCGCGTGTTGAACGAGGCCATGGCGGAGGCCGACGGACCATTGCTCGGCTATTTTCTGCTGGCCATGGAAATGGCCCGGCTGGGCCGCGATCCGGCGAAATCCCTGCGAGGCCTCGGCTATGCGGCGCCCAAGGCGGCGACCGCGGCGGACGTGCTGGCGCTGGTGCGTACGCTGGACGGTATCAAGGGCGAGTCCGAAACCCTGCGCAAAGCGGTCGCCGCGTTGCAGAAGACACTGCGGGAGGCGGCGAAGCATCTCATGCTGGAGCCGGATTTCCTGCTGGTCTGCGAGACGTTTCAGCGGCACGGATTGTCCGGTCTGGTCAGCAGCTATGCCGAGGCGGCGACGAAAAAGCATCCGCACAGTCCAATTTTTGTGTTTCACCGGGTGAATGCTGCTTACGGGCAGCGGCCTTGGTCCATCCCGCCCCGCGACTACGCGGAGTTGACTCGGGCACTGGAGATGGCGATTGCCACCGGCGACCACCGTACGGTCGTTCGGATCGAACAGTTATTGATGCCCCCGGAGCCGGATCTCGATTTCGAAAGCGAGCCGTTCTTCGGCGGGAAGGACGGCATGTTCGAGGATATGCTCACACCGCAGGAGGCGAAGGAAATGCGGAGCATGATGGATTTCCTCGGCCCGGACTCTTTCCTGGATTTGGCCCGCCAGATGCTGGGAAAGAAGGCGTTCAAGCAGTTGGAAGCGGCGGTCGGCAAAGATCAGGTGCTGGCGTTGTTGATGGAAGCGCTGGGTATGAGCGGTGATACGGGGTCTGGGCTGCCCATCCTTCCGGCCCAGCCTTCCAAGCCCCCTAAGCCCCCCAGGCCCGTGAAGCCCAAGGACGTTTCGGACGGTCGTAGCGGCGACTCGCGGCAACGAGATTTATTCGATGAGTGATCCCTACCGTATTCTGGGTGTACCCCCCACGGCGGACGACGAAGCGGTGCGCCATGCCTACCTGGAGGCGATTCGGTTGTGCCCGCCGGAACGGGACGCCCGGCGCTTCGAAGCCATACGGGCGGCTTACGAGTCGGTGCGCGATGCGCGCAGCCGTCTGAAGCAGGCGTTGTTCGATCATCAGGCGCCGACGCCGGATGCGGTGTTGGAGGCGCTGGTCGGACCGCTGCCGCGACGCCGGCCCACGCTCGCGCGCCTGTTGAAATTTCTCGAGCAGTCGTGATGCCGATGGACTCCGAGCTCAAGGAACATCTCGTCGAAGAGTTTCGCCGCCTGCTGGAGTTGGGCGATGACGTGGACGAGCAGGGCGACTCGGTCGATCTCCGGACCCTGCTGAGCGAGTTGGCCGCGCTCCGCAGCGAAGTCCGCCTCGAGGCGCGTCAGTTCAAGGGAGCGCTCGACGAACTCAGAGCGGCCACCGAGCAGTTGCGCGCGGAGAACGAGCGCCTGGTACGGGAAGCGGAGTCCAGCCGACAGCAGGCGGCGGGCATTCGTCAACAGACCGAACGTCAAATGCTGCTGGAGTTATTGGAACTGCGCGACCGCATCGATGCGGGCGTCGAGGCCGGCCGGTCCCATCGCCCGTCCTGGCGTTCACGTTGGTTTGCGCGCAGGGACGCACGTTACGCCAGAGCTCTCGGCGAAGGCTTGAGTTTGATTCTGAACCGCATGGATCGGCTGTTGGGCGCGTATCGCGTCCGTCCGATCGAGGTGTTGAACCGGCCGCTGGATCCGCAATGCATGAACGCCGTCGGCGTCCGGGTCGAGCGGAAATGCGACGACGGCATCGTCGTAGCCGAGCAGCGACGCGGTTTCACCCGAGACGGCGAGCTGCTGCGCTGCGCGGAAGTCATTGTGAACAAGAGGAAACCCACAGTATGAGCGAAATCATCGTCGGCATCGATCTCGGGACCACCAACTCCGAGGTGGCGATGGTGCGGGGCGGACGGGTCGATGTGATCCCGGTCGGCATCGACACCTTCATTCTGCCTTCCGTGGTCGGCTTCACCGAAGACGGAACCCTGCTGGTCGGTGAACCGGCGAAGAATCAGCATGCCCTCCACCCGGAACGGACCGTGCGCTCGATCAAGCGGCGGATGGGGGAGGATGTCCGTTTGACGGTCGGAGGGCACGAGTACACGCCGCAAGAGATCTCGTCGATGATCCTCCGGCAACTCAAGGGCATCGCCGAACGGGAACTCGGCGAATCGGTGAGCAAGGCGGTCATCACGGTGCCGGCGTTCTTCTCCGACGCCCAGCGCCAGGCGACGCGCGAAGCCGGAGCCATCGCCGGACTCGATGTGGTGCGGATCATCAATGAACCCACGGCCGCGGCATTGGCGTACGAGTCCGGACGCGAGGGTGCGCACAAGGTGCTGGTGTACGATCTGGGCGGAGGCACGTTCGATGTGTCGGTGGTGAACCTGGAAAAGGACGTCGTCGAAGTGCTGTCCAGCCACGGCAACAATCATCTCGGCGGCGACGACTTCGATGCGAAAATCGTGGAGCATGTGGTGGCGCATTTGAGGGAGGCATCGGGGGTCGAAGGCGAGTTGGCCCCTGCCGCCCAGGCGCGCATCCGGCGTGCGGCCGAGGCCGCGAAAATCCATCTTTCCGATGCCCCCTACGCAACGATCATGGAAGAGTATCTGCTGGAACATCGGGGTGAACCGGTACACTTGAATCTCGAGTTGTCCCGCGATGATTACGAAGCGATGATCGAGCCGTATATTGCCGAGACCCTCGAAGCAGCCCATACCGCGCTGGAGGGAGCCGGGCTCACCGTCTCCGATCTGGATGAAGTGTTGCTGGTCGGCGGCGCCACACGGACGCCGTTGGTGGCTCGTCGCCTGGAAGAAGAACTGGGTCTGCAACCGCGCGGAGAGGTCGATCCGGACTTGTGCGTGGCGATGGGGGCGGCGATTCAGGCCGGCATCATCGCCGGGATGGAAACGCCCACGGTGCTGGTGGACGTGACGCCTTACACGTTCGGTACCAGCGCGCTCGGATTCCTGGAGGGCATGGAATATCCCTACTGCTATGTGCCGCTGATCCGCAAGAATACCCCGATCCCGGTCTCCAAGAGCGAAGTGTTCTATACGACCCATGACGGACAGCAGCGGGTCGACGTCACCGTCCATCAGGGCGAAGACCCCGATGCCTTGAACAATATCGAGATCGGCCGTTTTTCCATCGAAGGGTTGCGCGACGCCCCCCGGGGCAATCCGATCGTCACCACCTTTTCGTTGGATTTGAACGGCATCCTGCACGTCAGCTCGAAAGAGAAAGCCACCGGGCTGGAGTATTCGGTCACGATCGACAATGCGATCGCCCGGTTCGAAGAGGCGGAAATGGAAACCGCGCGGCAACGCGTGGAAGCGCTGTTCGCGCCGGGAGACGACAGTGCGGCCACGGCCGCGCCGCGTCAAAGGGTCGAAGCCAAGGCGCTGGTCGAAAAGGCCGAGCGGCTGCTGGAAGGCGCAAGCCCGGATGACCGTGAAGATCTGGTGGACCGCATCGAAGCACTGAATGACGCCCTTGCCGGTGACGACGACGGCGCTCTCGGCGAGGCCATGGATGCGATGGCGGACCTGATCTACTACCTGGAATCCTGAGCGTGGAGCGGTGTCCGGCGTGCCGCGCCCGGCTCGGCGCAGAGCCGGAGTGCCCGCGCTGCGGCTGCGAGCTGCATCAGGCGCTGCGGGCCGAGAGCGATGCACGGCGGCTGACCGCGCGCGCTCTCCGACACCTGGCCGCCGGACGTCCCCGGGAAGCCGAGGCACTGGTCAGGCGCGCCTTAGCGCTCGACGACGGTCCCCTGATCCGGGCGGTCCTCCGGCTCACCGATCAGCTGGCACCTCGTTCAACGTTCGGTTCCATCGAGTGACGAGCGCGTGGCAACTTGCGTCGTCGAGCGGCAGCAGCGGCGGCCTCACCGAGCACCACGCCGTGTCGCCGGTTTGCGCCGACCGGACCGCCTTGAACGCGGGCACAAAAGGATAGGCGAGCAAGAGGCGCAGCACGGCCTGAACACGGGCTTCGTCCTCGGCGGTCACGTCGGGGTTTAGCAGCGCACGCACGAGGCGCGGGGCGACGTTGGCGAGGCCGCAGATCGTTCCGGCGCCGCCGGCGCGCATCAGTCGCGGGATATCGGGTTCATGGCCGACCAGGATTGACAGCATGGGCGCCTGATTCAGTAGCGCGGCCGTGTTCGCATAATCCCCCGCGCTGTCCTTCACGCCGGCGATGATGCCGGGATAGGCGGCAGCGAGCCGCGTTACGACCGCCGGCCGAATCGGAACGCCGGACATCTGCGGAAAGTGGTAGAGATAGAGACGCAGACGATCATCGCCGACCGCGTCGATCAATGCGGCGTAGTACCGAAAAACGGCCTCGTTGCTCAGGTCTTTCCAGAAGAAAGGCGGCAGCATGAGGCAGCGCGGGCAGCCCGACTGCACGGCGTGGCTTGCCACGGATGCGGCATCGGTCAGCGCGGCACAGCCGGCTGCGGTGGCGAGGCGGCTGCTTTCGATACCTGCCTCGAGAACGGTCTCCAGTCCACGGCAGCGTTCGGCGACCGAGAACGACGGCCCTTCGCCGGTGGTGCCGAACAGCACGATACCGTCTATCTCTTCCGTCAGCAGTCCGCGGATGTGTGCCACGAGCAGCGCCTGGTGGACGGCGCCGGTCTGGAGGATCGGTGTCAAGGCAGCACACCAGAGCCCGCGCAGCGGTTCCGAGGCGGTCATCGTGTCGGGAGTCTCGGGGCCGGGTCCCATGGCGGGCCGGTGTGAACGCCGCTGCGATCGATTCCCGTCAACCGGTGTTGCGCATGCCGGCCGCGATTGCATTG
>JALORT010000424.1 GCA_025458755.1 Methylotetracoccus sp. | reverse complement strand
TTGGTCTCGCCACGCCGGCGGCGATCATGGTGGGGACGGGCCAGGCCGCTCGGCGCGGCATCTTCATTCGCAACGGCGAAACGCTGGAAACCGCGTCCCGTCTGCGGATCGTCATTTTCGACAAGACCGGCACCATCACCGAAGGACAACCGCGCGTCGTCGATGTGATCAACCAGTCCGGTTTGAGCGACGAAGAGCTGCTGACCCTTGCGGCCAGCGCCGAATCGAACTCGGAGCACTTCCTCGGGCAGGCTATCGTCGCCCGCGCACGGGACCTCGGCCTGCCGCTGCGTGAGACGCAGGACTTCATCACCGTTCCCGGCCGCGGCATCCGTGCCCGGATCGCCGGCTGCGACATGCTGATCGGCAACGCGGCCTGGCTCACCGAACAAGGGATTTCGCTGGAATCCTGGGAGTCGGCCGCGGCAAGTCTGGGCGGAGAAGGCAAGACACCGGTGTATTGCGCGGTCAATGGCAAGGCCGCGGCGTTGTTCGGCATCGCCGACAAGCCCCGGGGGAATGCGCCGCACGCGATCGGGCAGCTGCACCGCATCGGCGTTCGGACCCTGCTGGTCACCGGCGATGTGCCCGCAGCCGCCCACTATGTAGCCGGCTGGGTCGGCATCGATGAAGTCGTCGCGCAGGCACGACCGGAGCAGAAGCTCGAAATCGTGCGCGAACTGCAGAGCCAAGGACACCTGGTCGGTATGATCGGCGACGGCATCAATGATGCTCCGGCACTGGCGGCCGCCGATGTCGGCTTTGCGATCGGCAGCGGCACCGACATCGCGATGGAAACCGCGGACATGACCCTGGTCCACGGGGACATCGAAAAGGTCGCCGAAGCCATGACACTGAGCCGGGATACGCTGCGCATCATCCGGCAAAATCTGTTCTGGGCCTTTTCGTACAATACCGTCGCGATTCCGGTGGCGGCGCTCGGTAAACTCAGCCCGATGATCGCATCCGCGGCGATGGCGCTGAGTTCCGTGTCTGTGGTACTGAATTCGTTGCGCCTGCAAAAGCGCTGACGGAATCCTTCACGGCAGACCGGCGTGGCACAAAGGACGGCAACGACGGTCGCCCACCGGCTTGTCGCAGACGCCCTAACGTGGAAGGTCGAACGCGCTGCGGCCTCGGGCCAGCCGATCTCACAGCAGCGTCTTGTAGGGTTGCCCCGCCTCTTCACGCACCAGCCGCGGCACGAGATAGCCCGGAAGCCGGCGGCGCAACTGTTCGTGCAGCGTCAAAGCCCGTGGCTCCGAAACCTCAAAATGCGCGGTTCCCAAGGCGCGGTCGAGGAGGTGCAGATAATAGGGCAACACACCCGCGCCGAAGAAACGCTCGCTCAACGCCGCCAGGGTCGCCGCATCATCGTTGACGCCGCGCAGCAGCACTGCCTGAT
Source organism: Methylotetracoccus sp. (assembly GCA_025458755.1). Taxonomy (GTDB): domain Bacteria; phylum Pseudomonadota; class Gammaproteobacteria; order Methylococcales; family Methylococcaceae; genus Methylotetracoccus. The sequence continues at coordinate 1,564 of JALORT010000424.1, read as the reverse complement.
TCAGCAGCGTCACGCCGGCCCGCCGCAGTCGCTCCAACGCCTCGCCGACGGATCGATCACACTCGTTTGGATGATTCGCATGGATCACCATCACGGGGTCCAGCCGGGTGCCGGCGAAGGCCGTCACCAGAGCGTCGGTGATGCGGGACGGCAAGACCACCGGAACCCGACTGTGGATTCTGATTCGCGAGAGGTGGCGAATCTGAGCCAACGACGCGACCAGGCGACCGATACGCCGATCACCCAACAACAGCGGGTCTCCGCCACTCAGGATCACTTCTTCAATCGACTCGTCACCGGCGATGTAGGCCAGAACCGTCGGTTCGGCCGAGCGGGTCAGCTGTTGATCCTGATAAGGGAAGCCGCGCCGAAAACAGTAACGACAGTTGACGGCACACGCCCCGGTCGTGACCAGCAAGACTCGCCCCGTGTATTTGTGCAGCAGGCCGCGGCGCGCAGCCGCATTTCGGTCGCCCACCGGGTCTGTCGCGAATCCCGGCGCCGCCAACAGCTCATCGGAGGCAGGCAGAACCTGCCGCAGCAGCGGGTCCAGCCCATCGCCCTTTCTCATACGTCCGGCGAAACTTCGCGTCACCCGAACCGGAAAATTCAGGGCAGCGTCATCGGCTAAGGCTCCGTCCGGGTCGATCTCGAGAAATGACAACAGCCGCTTCGGATCCGTGAATGCCTCTGCCAATTCCACCTTCCAAGCGTCCATCAGGCTCACGGGAAATTCTTCCGGCTTCTATCGATCGAGTGGACAGGCATTATAATGCCGCGTTTTTTCAAGAGAACCCCAACCCCACGAGGACCCGATGGCACTCATCAGCACCAGCGAATTCAAAGGCGGACTCAAGGTCATGTTTGACGGCGATCCCTGCTCCATCATGGAAAATGAGTTCGTCAAGCCAGGCAAAGGACAAGCCTTCAACCGCGTCAAGCTGCGCAATCTGAAAACGGGACGGGTCGTCGAACGGACATTCAAATCCGGTGAGACGCTGGAAACCGCCGACGTAATCGACATGGAAATGCAGTACCTTTACAGCGACGGCGAGCAATGGCACTTCATGGTAGGCGACACCTTCGAGCAGCATGGCGCCGACGCCAATGCCGTTGGCGACGCACTGAAATGGCTGAAGGAACAGGACACCTGCATCGTGACGCTGTGGAACGGCTCACCGATCTCCGTCACGCCGCCGAATTTCGTCGAACTCAAGATCACCGAGACGGATCCCGGTATCCGCGGCGACACCTCGGGCGGCGGCGGTAAACCGGCCACACTGGAAACCGGCGCGGTGGTCCGGGTACCGCTATTCGTGCAAACGGGCGAAGTGATCAAGGTGGACACCCGCACTGGTGAATACGTATCCCGTGTCAAGTAGCGAAGGGACTTGGTCACCTTCGTGCACGACCGAGAAACTGCATGCCCGAGCTGGACTCCTCGCCGGTATCCGTGAGTTTTTCGCTGAACGGGGGGTTCTGGAGGTCGAGACTCCGCTGCTATGCCGGTACACGGTGACCGACCCGCACCTGACACCGTTCCAAAGCCGATTCGGGCTCATCG
>JALORT010000051.1 GCA_025458755.1 Methylotetracoccus sp. | reverse complement strand
CCGGATGCTCTCGATCAGCACCCCCGCCTCGGGGTGCTCCGCCAGAAACACCACGCGCGGTGCGGCGGAGGTTCCATCGTCGATCATCACGCGGTCCCCTTCGACGCGCATCAACTCCGCACGTGGCGAAACCATCTGCTTTTCCAGGGTGTCCGGCTGCCGATAGTGCAGCACGCCGGACGAACGCACCGGCGCGGTCAAGATCTTCATGGTTCGGATTTCGGTGTAGCGGGCGCTGCCTTCCGGACGCGCGGCAAGCGCGGCGACCAGCCTCTCCAGATTCCAGCCGGGCTGGGCGGCATGCACGGGGAGAACGGATGTAGCGGCGCACAGCACGACACAGGCGATCAGCCCACCGCGCGCTGTGCGGTCAATCACCCACCCCGGGTTATCGCTCGGCCGGCTGATGATCCCAAAATTCATAGAAGTTGAACCAGTTGTAGGGCGCCGAATGGCAGAGTCTCTCTAAGGCTTCGGCGTAACGCTGGAGGACCGTACCTGGAGAGGCCGGCGCCGCCTGCCTGAAGTCCTCCAGCAACTCGAAACGTACCTCGTACTCGGCATCGCCGCGATGGAGGCAGGCGAACATCACGAGAGGGACGCCGAATAGCCGGGCCAGGCGCACCGGAGCCTCCGGAAACCAAGCCGGCTCTCCGAGAAAGCGGCACCGTAGCCGCTTCTCGTGACGCAGGCAGCGATCGCCCAGCAACGCGACAAAACTGCCCGCGTCCAGCGCTTCCTGAACATCCACCAGCGACTGCGGACGGCCCAGGGCGATGATGTCGGCGCAGAGTTCCGGATTCATGGTCCGGAACATCTGCAGAATGCGGCTTGCGTTTTCCGGATACATCAGTGCCCGAATCGAGAGTCCCCGCTCGAGCATGCCCATCGTGCGCAGCAGATCGACGCTGCCGATATGCGCGCCGACCAGAATGCAGCCCCGGCCCGTCGTCAGACAATCTTCCAACAGCGAGAAACCGTGGACGTCGAGCTTGAAAATGGAGTGCCGCCCGCTGTAAACGAATACGCGATCGAGGATCGTTTCGGCGAAGGTGTGGTAATGACGGAAGATCTGGCTCCAGCGGACCGGGAAACCGAACACCTTGGCCAGATAACGGCGCGACGCGCAACGTGCGTTTCGCGAAAAAACCAGAAAATAGGCGGTGATCGGATACAGCAGTAACCGTGCGAACGGCCGACCAATCGTCAGCGCGATCCAGACGATGGTGCGCAGCCAGAACAAGCTGCTGCGCTCCCGTTGCTGCAGCCATCCGGGAACGGACATCGGAACGTTGTCAGTTGTCACCATCGAGCACCAGAATGCCCCGTGCGACGAGGTCCTGCTGCACTCGGCAATCGAAACTCAGCGTACGGTCGTCGACCCGCCGGATCGCGACCGCGCACGTTTCCGCCGGCCGCAAAGGGCGCAGAAACTTCGCCTCGGCCACCGACTTCACGTTCCGCTCCGGCTGCGCCGATTCTACCAATCCAAGCACACGCTGCAGCACGGTGGCTCCGGGAACGACCGGATTTCCCGGAAAGTGACCGGCCAACGCAGGATGTCCCGGACCGATGGTGAAATGCCCGGACAACCACGGCTCATCCGCGCCGCCCCAACCGATCGACCGATTCACGACGGATACAGCTGCCGAGGCGCTGTGTTCAAGCCTCGGTCTCGCAGCGGCGGCGGTCGATGGTCGCGGCGAGATGACGCAGTGACGAGAAGGTCCGGACCGTCTCGGGATCGTCCGAGCGAATCTGAAATCCATAGCGTTTCTTGATCGCGACAGCCAGTTCGAGCATGTCGATCGAATCGAGCCCCAACCCCTCGCCGTATAAAGCAGCATCGGGATCGATCGTGCCGGGGTCGACATCGAGATTCAGCGTGGACACGATCATCCGGGCGACTTCCTGTTCCAGATCGGTGAGCACGGTCATGAGGAGCGGTGAATGGGTCGTTTACGGGGGGGGTGGGGAAGCATCCGGCCGCACCGTGCCGGGAAGGGCAATGATACCTTCGATCTCGAGCAGGAGCGAGCTTCGGCAAATGTCGCCCTGAAGGAAAATGCGGTCGACCGCAGGCGGTAGGACCTCGGCAAGCTGATCCCGTACCAGGGGAAAATGGGGTTCGTGCCGCAGGTAGACGGTGAAAAGCGCGTTGTCACCGAGATCCGAAAACACGATCCCTACCTGCTGCAGCAGGGCCGCGAGATTGGCCAAGGTTTCAGACAACTGGGCTTGGACCCGGTCCAGATGGCGCGACTCATGCCCGACGATGCTCGCGGTACCCGAGAGATGCAGCAGCGCCGAGCATCCCTGCGGCACCAGCACCGCCCGCGAGAACGCCGGGCTGCGCGGGCCGTACTGCGGAGGATACTGGTAGGCCTCGACCTGACGCGGGTTGGACAGAGGGACCGCCGGCTGTTGACCCGCCAGAAAATACAGCGAGAACCCCGGAATCGGAGTACCGATGGCACAGGCGGCCGGTACCGCGGCACCCGCCGGCAGCGGATCACGGTCGAAAGCCCGCTGCCTCCCGATACAAAACGCCTGGTAGACTTCCAGTCCCGCAATCTCACGGTTGATGTCCGGGAGATAGTTCCAGATGCGGTGGATGTGCGGATAGCCGGCAGAGTACGCGGCCTCGAGCATCGCCCGATAGGCAGCGTCGGTGGTGTTCTCGATCGTCGCCGGCTCTGCCCGCTCATCTTGGTACACGCCGAACAGCGTCTCGCCGTCGAAGCGACAGGCGAGACGGTCCACTGGGCTCCCGCCGATGACCGGCCGGCCCAGCCACATGAGTGTCACCGGGCCATGATCCAGGCAGCGCAGAGGGATATGGGCGGTCGGCAGCGGCGACGCCGCCTCGCGGTCGTCACTGTCGCCGTAACGAATCAGACCCAGCAGCCGATGCACCGGAATGCCCGGATCCGTTGCTGCGTTGTCACGGCGAATCCGGAAAGGCAATGCCGGCCTTCCCGCAGCGCGAAGCGAAGAGGCCGCGGTGCGTTGCACAGCGAGGGGAGCGGAAGACATCAAAACCCGCGTCATTCGGTCATCACGTTACGCCGGCGGCGGCGATAAGCTGCGAAATTTTCCCGTGGTGCGCCGAGCACAGTGATGTAGTAAAAGAATCTGAACAGCAGCAAGCGGAGACCGATTCGGGTGTTGCCGAACAGATCGCCGGCCAACAGCGATACGATCGCCTGTTCGACGCCCAGAATATTACGCGGATACATGATCAGATCGCGCATGGCCGGTGTGGTGATCCGGTAGATAAACCAGGAAAAAGTCTTCAGACCCCGGCGCACCCGGCGCTCGTAGGCACGGAGATGTCTTTCGGCCTGACGCGGCTGCCGCAACGCGGCATCAACCGCATCCGCACCGATGAACGCGCCGGTCAGCGCGAGATGGACCCCGGTGGAAAAGACCGGATCGATAAACGTGAACGCATCGCCCACCAACAGATGACGCGGACCGAAAATGGAACGGGACTGGTAGGAATAATTACCGGTCGCGGACACTTCGGTGACGAGTTCCGCATCCTCGATCCGCGCCTGAACGTCCGGGCTCATCGCCAATGTCGACAAAAAGAAATCGCGAAGGTCTTGCCGCCGTTGCTTCATGTAATACGGCCAACACACGGCACCGATACTCATGATGTCATCCTGCAGCGGGATCATCCAGAACCAGCCGTGTTGGAACCAATAGATGCTGATATTGCCGGCCGCCTCCCCGGCGTGACGGCGCACACCGCGAAAATGGCCGAACATCGCCGCGCTGTTATGCCTTCGGTTGCGGGTCTTAAGGCCGAGACGGTGCGAGAGGAAGGTATCCCGACCGGAGGCATCGACGAGGAACCGTCCTCGCCACCGCTGCGTTCGGCCGTCGGAATCGCCGACCGTCACCTCGCAGCCAGCGGCAATGTCCAGATTCACACTTTCGACCCGGCATCCTTCTTTGACAATCACGCCCCGTTCCACGCTGTTCTGCAGCAGCAGATGATCCAGATCGGCCCGCTTTACGTGGTAAGCGTAAGGATGGCTCGGGTCCAGCGCCCGCGCAAACCGGAATGCCGCGCACTTGCCGTGCTCCGCCGACCAGAATTCCGCGGCGTACTTGCGGACACCGATCTTCTCGACCTGATCCAGAACGCCCAACTGCTCGAACAGCGGGAGACTCAGCGGCAGCAGCGACTCCCCGATATGGAAACGCGGGTGGCGATCCTTCTCGAACAGCACGACATGCCATCCTTTCTCCGCCAGACGCGTCGCGACCGTGGAACCGGCCGGCCCGCCGCCGATCACGATCACGTCGCAGACGGAAGGTTCCGGGACCGATACGCCGCGAGAAGCAGTTTCAGAGCACTGATTCGGTTCCGACAGATACATCAGGGTTCCCCCGGGACTGACAGCAGGCTTCGCAGCAGTTTCGCGAACCTCATGACCCAATTCGCGCGTGACGCGATCCGGCCCGCATTTGCGCTGCCTCCCGGAGCCCGGCCTGGATACCATCGAGACGGCGCCGGGCGCGGCATCCGCATGAGACCTCCATTGTATCCGCTCCTCGCCGGCCGTCGACCCGGGACTGGTGCCGCAGCATGTTAACGCGTCTCCTCCAGGACTTGAGCGACGCTCTGAAACGACACCCCATACATCGACGCCGCACTGATCATCACCGCCTCGACCACCGGCACCGACATCGGCGATGCACTTTCCCACTCCACCAGAAAACTGGCCGCGGTGCCTCCGGTCCGGTCCGCCCCGCTGATGATGTATTCGACGGAAGCCATTGGACTGATGCTTTGCGGCTTCTTCAGATACGACCGCAACAGCATCCCTTGTGAGCTGTAATAGTCCACCCGCGTCAGGCTGAGCGGATTCTTCCGGTCGGTGTTGCGGATCGTCAACGTCGCCGACAGGTTCAGGGTGTGCTTCCGGTCGCCGTAAGCGAGCTCGGAATAGACTGGCACGAACAGGAGTTGACCGCGAGCGGTGGCCGGTTCACCGCCGGCGAGACGCCACGGCAGTGAAAGCACCGCAGCGACGACCAATACCTGCGTCAGCAGACGCAACGACTTGCTCATGTTTCCGCCTCGCGAAACCATCGGTGTTCCTGTTCGTAATGATTCTAAGGCATGACGCCTCAACCGTCAGTGACGCCGGATCTTTCACGCGACGATTAGCGCAAGGGCATCAAGCGATCGAGCGCCTGCGTCAACAAAGCGCGCCGGCAGCCGAAATTCAGCCGCAAATACCCCGGAAATCCGAAATCGCGGCCGTCGGACAAACCCACTCCGAGCGCTTCGAACTGGGGCAGAGGATTCACCGGATCAATCGCACGGGCATCGATCCAGGCGAGATAAGTCGCTTCCGGCACCGTCAGTTTGAGCCGCCGACTGCCCGCGAACCATTCCTGGAGCACGCGGCGATTGCCCCGCAGATAATCCAGCAGGGCGTTGCGCCACCCGCCGTCATCGCGGTAAGCCGCTTCGGCAGCGGTAAAGCCGAGCACGTTGACGCCCGGCACCAGACCCGCCATTTCGTGAACGAAGCGACGACGCAGCGCCGAATCCGGAATGACCGCCAACGAACACCCGAGGCCCGGCAGGTTCCAGGTCTTCGAAGGCGCCAACAGAGTGATCGTGCGGCCCGCAAAAGACGGGTCCGTCCGCGCCAGCGGCACATGCTGGACCGTGGGGTCGAGGATGAGATCACAATGAATTTCGTCCGAGCAAATGATCAGGTCGTGCCGTTGCGCGAGTTCGACCAGACGGCCCAATTCTTGTTCGCGCCAGACCCGACCCACCGGATTGTGCGGATGGCACAGCAGCAGCAGTCGGGTGCAGGGCGTGACCGCGGCTTCGACGGCATCGAAATCCCACCCCCAGTCCTCACCGCGATCCACCAAGGGCACGGTGATCAAGCTGCGGTTCGATGACCGCGGAGCGCGGAGGAACGGTGGATAGACCGGCGTTGCGGTCAGTACCGCGTCGCCCGGCTGACCGACGGCGCGGCAGGCGAGATTCAAGCCCGGAACCAGTCCCGGCAGCCAGACCAGCCAGCCCGGCTCGAGCGGCCAGCCGTAATGGCTGCGGGCATAAGCCAGGACCGCCTCGATCAGACTTTCCGGCGCATCGGTATAGCCGAACACGCCGTGATCGATCCGGGTCCGCAGCGCCTCGACCACCGACGGCGGACTGGCGAAATCCATGTCGGCGACCCACAGCGGCAGGATGTCCCGACCCGCATATTTGTCCCATTTGGTGCTGGATGTCGACCGCCGGTCGATCACTCGGTCGAAATCCACGGTCTGTTCTTTCATGCCAGAACCGGCTCCAGATCGGCGATGAGGTCCACGGCGTCCTCGATTCCGACCGAAAGCCGCAACAACGTGTCGGTCACACCGAGGCGCCTACGGTCCTCAGCGGACAGATTGGCATGGGTTTGCAGCGCTGGAACGGTGATCAGGCTCTCGACGCCGCCGAAACTTTCCGCGTAGGCGATCAGCTGAAGCTGTTCGATCAGACGGCGTGCCGTGTCGACGGCATCGACTTCGAAAGCGATCACCGCGCCGAAACCGCTGGCCACGCGAGCAAGCCCCGGATGACCGGGGTCATCGGGAAGACCGGAATAGAGGACCCGCGCGACCCGCGGTCGGGTGCGCAGCCACCCGGCGATCTCAAAGGCGTTGCGCTGCTGCTGCTCCAATCGCACCGCCAGCGTCTTGATTCCGCGCAGCACCAACCACGCATCCTGAGGACCGAGGATCGCGCCGACGGCATTTTGCAGGAAGCCCAGGCGCTCGGCCAGTGCCGCATCCCGAACCGTCACCAGACCGGCGATGGTGTCGTTGTGCCCGGCCAAGAATTTCGATGCGGAATGCAGCACGATATCGGCACCCCACTCCAGCGGCCGCAGCCAGTACGGCGTCAGGAAGGTATTGTCGACCAGCAGCACAACCCCGGCCCGCTCCGCCAGCGCGGCCAGCGCCTCCAGGTCCGGGACCCACAGGCAGGGGTTGGACACCGATTCCACCAAGATCGCCCGTGTCCGCGGCCGCAGCGCAGCGGAGTACGCAGCCGGGTCAGTCACTGGAACGTAGCTGACCGCCAGCCCGAACCGTTGGAAGATCTGATCCAGCAGACGATACGTGCCGCCGTAGCAGCCCTCGGCCACGATCAGGTGATCACCTTGATCGAAAAGACACAGTACGGTGCTGAGCGCGGCCAGTCCGCTGGCGAACGCGAAACCTGCGACACCGCCGTCGAGGCGGGCCAGCGTGTGCTCCAGCACCAGACGGGTCGGATTGGTCGTTCGGCTGTAATCGAAACCGGTGCTTTGGCCCAAGGCGGGATGAGCGAACGTCGACGTCTGATAGATAGGTGTGCTGATCGACCCGGTGTGCGGATCTTCACCGACGCCGGCATGCGCGAGAAGCGTGGCGATTCGTGACATGTCTGATCACTGGAGCGTCAGGTCGGTTGGCGCCGTTGCGTGATGAGGGCTTACGGCAAACGGTCGAGGACCGCGCGGGGAGCGCCATTCTCAGGTTCCCGCGCGAATCCGGCGGATCGCTGAAGCTTAAGGCGTTTCCCGAGACTAACGCAAGGACGGGAACGACCGCAGATTGGCCACAACCATCCTGAAAACGGCGGTGGGCAGGCACTACCCTGCATTTTGATCGACTTACGGCTACCCGGTAGGCGGGCATTCATTCGCACGTAAGACTCTGATCGGGCCGATCAAATCGCCCCTACTGCCGCGTCAACCTTGGAATTCAGGATCATTTTGGATCACCGCGCCTCGGCGCCGGCGGCGGGCCGTCAGAAGGTCGCGCGCAAGCCGATTTCACCGCCGATACCGGGTTCCGGTGCCAGCGCGCGGAGGTAGGAGGTGGCGTTCCGAATCGACTGGTCGAGAAGATTGTTGCCGCGCGCAAACAGCAGCACGTCGGCATACGGCGTCGCGCTGACCTTGTATTCCACCGCGATGTTCATCAGCACATAGCCGGGGGTCGCGGACTCGCCGGCAGCGGGATTGTCCTGCGCCTCGCCGCGCATCACCCGCCAGTTGGCGTAGAGATCGCCCCAGCGGTAATCCAACTGAAACCCGTAGCGCAGCGGCGGCTGCCGCGGCACGTTTCCGCCTCGGACGAAACGGCCACGCACGTAGTCGCTGAACAGGATCAGATCCAGCTTGCCCCAAGATTCCTCGGCCAGCGGGACGCCGACGTCCGCCTCATAGCCGATGAAGGTCGCATCGGCCTGACCGAACTGGAACACCGGCGTGCAGATCTCATTGTCCGGGCACACATCGACGAAGGACTCGGTGATCGGATCCACGACCTGCCCCGAACGACCGGCGAATATGTAATCGGTCGCCCAATTCTGGAACACATTCAGGTTGGCACGCACTGATTCGGTGTTCAGACGGTAGGAGAGCTCCAGATTGTGGTCGGTCTCTTCGCGGAGATTCGGATCGCCGATCTCGAAGCTGCGGGTGGCGGCATGAAAACCGTTGGAGTAGAGTTCCTGCACCTGCGGCGCGCGCTGCGCGCGGGTCAAAGCGATCGCGAGCACATTGGCGTCATTCGCGTGCCACGACGCGGAAGCAGATCCGCTGACCGGGGTGTGCGAGGAACTCTGGATCCCGCCGACCGGTACAACCGTCTGATGCTCCACCCGGAATCCGCCCTGCAGCGAGAAGGGGTCGAAATCCAGGGTCTCGACCGCGAAGCCGCCAAAATTCTGGATATCGGACTTCGGCACCACGGCTTCTGCACCGACTGCTTCGAACACCGAACTGATGCCTTGAAAGCCGACCACGCCCTGCAGCGGTCCCCACGGCTTGTGCTTGAGTTCCGCCCGGCCTTCCCAGCCCTGGTTCGTCCAGGTCGTGCCCGCCAGGCCGTTCTCCAACTCCACGTGGTAGTAGTCGTTATAGGTCATCCGCAGCTTCAGCATCTCGGCAAACGCGACCGGGTCGTACCATTCGCTCTTGAAATCGTAACGGGTTTGCCGCTGCCTGATCCGCACGGTGTCGGATGCAAAACCGACGGGCACCAGCGGGTCCATGGCGACCGCTTCGGCCAGACCGTCGTGCGC
>JALORT010000423.1 GCA_025458755.1 Methylotetracoccus sp. | reverse complement strand
ACTGATGGTCGGCGCGGTCCTGGTGATCGGCGATATCGGGAAAGGAGCCCAACGCTGGCTCGATTTAGGCGTGTTCCGTTTCCAGCCTTCGGAAGTGATGAAGCTCGCGATGCCGATGATGATCTCGTGGTATCTGTCGGAAACGCCACTGCCGCCCCGGTTCGGTGCTGTCGCGATGTCCGCGCTGCTGATTCTGGTCCCGGCGCTGCTGATCGCCAAACAGCCGGACCTGGGAACGGCGATGCTGGTAGCGGTTTCCGGCTGTGTTCCACTGTTTCTGGGTGGGATCGCATGGGGTTATCTGCTCGCACTGGCGATCCTCGGTGGCGGCTCATTGCCGATCGTCTGGTACTTTTTGCGTGATTATCAGCGGGATAGGGTGCACACATTCCTGGATCCCGAGGCCGACCCGCTCGGACGCGGGTACCACATCATTCAATCCAAGATCGCCATCGGTTCCGGCGGGCTCTACGGCAAAGGGTGGCTGCACGGCACCCAAGGACATCTGGAGTTTCTGCCGGAACGGTCAACGGACTTTATCTTCGCGATTCTGGCCGAAGAGTTCGGCTTGATGGGATGTTTGGCGCTGCTGGCGGTATATCTGTTCATTCTGGCGCGTTGCGTCCACATCGCCGTGCAGGCGCAGGACACGTTTACCCAGCTCCTCAGTGGTGCGTTAACGGTGACGTTTTTTTTCTACGTGTTTGTGAATATCGGCATGGTGATCGGCATTCTTCCGGTCGTTGGCGTGCCGTTGCCTCTGGTCAGTTACGGGGGCACCTCCATGGTGACACTCTTGGCCGGTTTCGGCATCTTGATGTCGATTCAGACCCATCGCAAATGGTTCACAGCGCCTCCCCGCTGACGCGGAGGCGCTGTTTGATCCGGTTCGGTTAGAAGGTCCTGTCGGTCTCTAGTGCGTGCGCGTGCGGACACGGTGCGTGTCCGTTCCGAACGCTGCGGCGTCGTGCGCGTGCTGTTCTTCGACGATCATTCGCCGGGGTGCCCTCTATTTCCTATAGTTAGGCAGGATACGTTCACGACGAGGTCGCTATGGAGAACGGACGGCTGGGCGAACGACTGGTCAAGCATCGCCTCATCACCGAGGGTCAACTGGAGCACGCACTTCGCGTCAAGGCCGCCTGCCCGGCCGCCCCTCTCGGCCAGATTCTTTGCAAGCTCGGATTCATCGAACCGGAGTTGCTGGCGGAGCTGCTCGACAACTTCGGCAAGCGGCCCCGGCTCGGGGAAGTATTGATCCGCAGAGACGCGTTGACCCCGGAACGGCTGGAACAGGCTTTGGCGCTCGCGGCGAAAAACCGGACACGTCTCGGGGCAACGTTGCTTGCGCACCGAGTCGTGAGCGAGGAGCAATTGGCGCGCGCGGTCGCCGAGCAATTCGACCTTCCTTACGTGGCGCTGAAGACTCATCCGCTGCCGCCCGAATTGTCGAAGCTGATCAGCGCGAACTACGCGCGGGCTGAACGGCTGGTTCCGATCGAAGCCGACTCCGGTCAACTTACGGTGGCGGTCGTCTTCCCGCTGAAACGGGACCAAATTCGTCACATCGAATCCGGGACCCGGCTGAAAGTCAAGTTAGCGATCGCGATGGAGAGCGAGATTGTTCAAGCGCAGCGGCGGCTGTTCCAGGATACCGTGGGCCGAAGTTCCGGCGACAAAAGGCTGTCCGGTATGGATCTTTCGGACGGGCCGGGGCCCGAGTCGGGGCCGTCGGCCCACGCGGGCGAATCGGCCGCTGTCGGCGTGGAGGAACTGGTGACCCGCGTCATCGTTGCCGGCATCCGGGCGAGAGCGAGCGATATCCATTTCGAGGCCGGGGAGCGTGGCATGAGTGTCCGCTTTCGCATCGACGGGCTGCTGCAACCCTATGCCGCCGGCAAGGACGAAGCGGTGATGAATACGCACGCCCGGCAGATCGTGTCGAAGATCAAAGTGTTGTGCGATATGGACATCGCGGAACGCCGCCGGCCGCAGGACTCGAGTTTCAAGATGCAGGTGAAGGAGGGGAGCGGCGCCCGAACGGTCGATTTCCGCGTGTCGACGGTACCGTCCGCGCTCGGCGAGAGTGTGGTGATTCGCGTCCTCGACAAGCGCGGCGACATTTTCAGCCTCGAGTCTCTCGGTTATGTAAAAGAGCAAGTCAAGCTGCTGTATGACGCGCTGGATAAACCGACCGGGATATTTCTGGTGACCGGTCCGACCGGTTCCGGTAAATCCTCGACGCTGTATGCGCTGCTGAATCGCCTCAACACACCCGACACCAAAACGCTGACCGTCGAGGACCCGGTCGAGTATTCGATGGAGGGGGTGACCCAAACCGAAGTCAACGAAGTGATCGGGAACTCTTTCGCGAAGATGCTGCGCGCGTTCTTGCGCCAGGACCCGGACAACATCATGGTCGGCGAAATACGAGACGCAGAGACGGCAACCATCGCGCTGCGCGCGGCGATGACCGGACATACCGTGCTTTCGACGCTGCACACCAACGACTCGACCAGCACGATCACCCGACTGATCGACATCGGGGTGGAACCCAGCCTGCTCAGCACCACGCTGCGTTGCGTGCTGGCTCAGCGCTTGGCGCGGCGGATTTGCGAGCACTGCCGGCAACCCTACACACCGCCCGAGGCCTTGACCAACGAATTTTCGCTGCCGTCAAACGCTGACTTCCGGTACTACCGCGGCAACGGGTGTTCGCACTGCTTCTTCACCGGCTATGCCGGGCGAATTCCAGTCACCGAACTGTGGCTGCCGAGTTCCGAGGAACTGCTGTTGATCAATCGGCAACTGGACAATCTGGCGCTGCGGAAGCACGTGTTTGGCGCTGGCAAACGCACGACGCTGGTCGAGAACGGGCTGCACCGGGTCTTTAACGGCGAAACGACGCTGGAGGAATTGATCCGCATCGTGCCCTATGAACAGATTGCCTCGTGCCGGGAGAACGTGGGCCG
>JALORT010000050.1 GCA_025458755.1 Methylotetracoccus sp. | reverse complement strand
AGCCTGACCGACGATCAGCCGCTCACCGACGCGATCGAAGTACACTGATATCGAAGACAAGCCATCACTGAGCAGGAGATGTTCGATCAGTCGATCGGGAGAGGCCTCCCTCACCCGGGAAAAGGACACGATTTGAAAACCCGGAGGAACACTCTGCAACCGCCAGCGCAGCGACTCGATCGGGATCGGCGTATGCTCCGAAGTTTCCCACTTCAGTTTTTGCTGACTCAGCGACAAGTCAAATTCTTCCGTAACAATCGCAGGGTCAAGCTGCAGAGACGAAAACACCATCTGTTCAATGACGTTATCCCGCTCGTCAACCAACTCTACCTTCAAAGCTAACCGCGACGCCAAATCAACCCAGATCCGTCGACCGTAGCGGAGGTCATCGCGAGGATTGATCTTTACCTCTTGAGCGTCCCGCTGAGCAATGCGCTCCCGCCGGCCTAAAGCAAATTCATAATAAGCACCCAGTTTCAAAAAATCGTCGGGCAGATCGACGAATGCTGACTTTCCGCTGGGCTTGGCGCCGATGAACACGGTTCCGCTGTCCGGGAAGTAGCATTTCACCTCGTGACCATGACGAACTACCTCGCGCATCGGCCCGTTCAGCGAGATTAGTTTCTCCCGCTCGACACCCCCCACTACCGCGTGCAGGATCTCCATATTTTCGACCCGATTGCTTTTCGAATATGCGACGATGCCGCGGAATGTCGTTTCTGCCATCGCGCTTCGCATCGAATTAAGCAACTGCTCGGCCGATTCAGCTTGCTGTGCCGACACCGCACCCGATAAGAGCCAGGTGAGAGCGACACCGCTGAGCCGGGGGAGTGCGCGCCATCCCACCCGCGCGCCCGTCGTCCTGGATAACATCAAGACCTAGTATCCGGAAGTGCCGTGACTGACGACTCGCAAATACGGCAGTAGGCCTCCATTCGCCGCCAAATAGGATGTCCCGTTGTGGTTCACCAAATAGGTATCTACGTTGCTGGCGATGTCAGCGGACTCGCTGGTTCGAGCCTGTTGTTCCAATCCGGGCGGACCCAAGTCGTACTGACGCACCACGGACTCACCCACGAAGACCGCCAAACCGGCCAGAGTAGCCGCCAACGCGAGGGTCACCCCGCGATCTCGAAGGGTCTTTGCCCATACCGGCGCTAAGACCCGAGGCTCGCTTGCGATCGCCGCATGAACGCGGTCGACGAATTGCGGATCGGGAATGATCTTTCCCTTGCTTCTCAGCGACTCACCGATCAACAGGTAGCGGGAGTAGGCCGCACCCAACTCCCGGTCAGTTTCCATGCATTTCAATAACTTCATTGCCGCTGCGGCATCAAGCCGATCGTCGGCCAGCAATGAAAGCTTTTCTTTGGCTTCGTGTTCCAACATAACGTTCACCCCAGTATTGATTTCAATTTGTTATCGATGGCCTCGCGTGCCCTGAAGATGCGGGACCGGACGGTCCCCACCGGACACTCCATGACGGAAGCGATTTCCTCGTAGCTCAAGCCATCAAATTCGCGCAGGGTGATTGCAGCGCGGAGTTCGTCCGGGAGATCGTTGAGCGCGGATTGTATCACGTCCGCCAGTTCGTCCGTCAGTAGCAGCCCTTCCGGTGTCTCTAGTTGTCTTAGACGCGTGCCGCTGTCAAATTGTTCCGCCTGCTCGAAATCAATGTCGTCGTCGGTTGGACGGCGCGATCGCATCGCGAGGTGGTTCTTGGCCGTGTTGATCGCGATACGGTACAGCCAAGTGTAGAAGGCGCTCTCGCCGCGGAAACTCGCCAACGCCCGATAGGCCTTGATGAAGGATTCTTGGGCGACGTCAAGAGCCTCGTCGGGGTCCTTCACATAACGATTGATGAGTTGGGTAATCTTGTGCTGGTACTTACGGACAAGACTGTCGAAGGCTGTCTTGTCGCCCCGCTGCACACGCCTCACTAATTCTTCATCCAAGACCTGACTCATTGTCTGCATTCGCCGCCGGTGCTGAACTCAACCGCAGAAACTCTGCGTCCGCCTTTTCGTTGACCGAGCAGCCAATCTGCGCGTGGATCGGTCCTGACTGCTGAGCAGGCATTCCGCGTACTGTTCGCGCCGCGAAGCCTCACAACGACCCTGATTATCGATTCTTGGCCGCGGGCATTCAATCCTGACGGCATTTTGGTTAGCATGGTCGTTTTAATCACTCCTCATGGCCCTAGATTCATGTCTGGCGTGTTCGACGTCTTAATCATCGGCTGCGGCGCCGCGGGACTGAGTTTGGCGCTTCGGCTGGCCGACCATTGTCGAGTCGCCGTCGTCTCGAAAGTGACGCTGTCGGAAGGCAGCACACTTTACGCCCAAGGCGGCATATCAGCGGTACTGGGCGCTGAAGACTCGGTCGAGTCGCACATCCAGGACACGCTGATCGCGGGGGCCGGGCTATGCGATCCGAAGATCGTTCGCTTGGTGGTATCGCAAGGCAAGCAGACGATCGACTGGCTGCTAGAACACGGGGTCCGGTTCACCGAGGTGGAAACCGACGATGGCACCCAGCAGCTGCACCTGACGCGCGAGGGCGGCCACACTCACCGGCGCGTCGTGCATGCCGACGACGCAACCGGACGCGCCGTGGAGAAGTCCCTTGTGAGTAACGCGCGTCGGCACCCGAACATCAGCTTGTTCGAACACCACAATACCGTCGACCTCATCACGTCGAAAAAGATCGGCTGCGCGGACCGACGCATCCTTGGCGCCTACGTTCTCGATACCAAGGGTCAGCACGTCGTCACCTTTAGGGCTCGTAAAGTAGCGCTGGCAAGCGGCGGTGCGTGCAAAGCGTACCTCTACACCAGCAACCCCGATGTATGCACCGGCGATGGCATGGCGATGGCTTGGCGCGCCGGCGCAAGGGTTGCCAACATGGAGTTCATCCAGTTCCATCCCACCTGCCTGTTTCATCCACACGCTCGATCCTTCCTCATCAGCGAGGCGGTCCGCGGCGAAGGAGGACGTTTGCTGCTCCCCGACGGGTCGCCGTTCATGCACCGATTCGATGACCGCGGCGAACTAGCCCCCCGCGACGTGGTCGCACGCGCTATTGATCATGAGATGAAGCGACTCGGCCTGGATTGCGTATTCTTGGACATCAGCCACATTCCGGCCGACTTCGTCAGGAGCCATTTTCCGAACATCTACGCCCAGTGCCTGAAATTCAATATCGACATTACGGAGCAACCCATCCCGGTTGTTCCGGCCGCGCATTACACCTGCGGCGGAGTTCTTACCGATCAGTACGGCTGTACTGACATCCCCGGCTTGTACGCCATCGGAGAAGTCGCCTGCACCGGCTTGCATGGCGCCAACCGGATGGCCAGCAACTCCTTGCTGGAATGCCTGGTATTCGCCGCTCAAGCCAGCAAACACATCCTACAAACGCTGCCGGAAACGTCTTACCCGCCCGAACTCCCAACCTGGGACGAATCACGCGTCACCGATTCGGATGAAGAAGTGGTCGTATCCCACAACTGGGACGAACTCCGGCGCTTTATGTGGGATTACGTCGGGATCGTCCGCACCAACAAACGCTTGGAGAGAGCCCTCCGGCGGGTCGAGCTGCTGCGACAGGAAATCGCGGACTATTACGGGCATTTCCGCGTGACGAGCGACTTGCTGGAGCTCCGCAACCTCGTCATCGTCGCGGAACTGATCATCCGGTCCGCATTGTCTCGCCAGGAAAGCCGGGGCCTGCACTTTACCCTCGATTATCCGCAGCCCAACGACGCTAAACCGCTTGAACCCACCATCCTGATACCGAAGCCTTGACGCCGCCGGATCCGTCTCGGCGGAGGCGTACCCGGCCACGGCCAAGAAATTCGGCGGGGTGGTGAGGCGGCGTTTGCCCGCAGCGGCCGTTCAACGCGTCCCAACGCGTTTCTGGCCGCTTTGGGCGCGTTGAAACCCTCGGCTAGGTCTGATCGACCAGCCCCCCACCAGTGGGCTGTTTCAGCGCGACGCCGAGTTGCTTGGTTTCGGGCAGTCCGAGGCCGTGCGCAGGGTCTGGATGGGGCGCCTGGGAAGTCGTGTGTGCCGGCTGCCCCGAAGGCGGGCTTACCCGCCGCCCATACAAGTGAATCCACTGTTGCAGACGTTCCGTAATCTCGTCGGTCACTTGGTCCCAGCGAAAACGCCACTGCCAATTCCCCGTCGCCGTTCCAGGCGTGTTCATGCGATAACCCTTGCCCAAGCCCAGAATATCCTGCATCGGCAGCATGGCAAGCCATGCTTCGGATGCCAGCGCGCAGCGAATCAGCGCCCACGGCATGGGTATCTCGGGGCACCCCAAGTACTCGTAAACATAGGCCTTCTGTTCGGGTTCCAGCGCTTCGAACCAGGATAACGTCGTGTCGTTATCGTGCGTCCCGGTGTAAACGACGCAGTTGGGCGGGTGGTGATGGGGGAGGTAAGGATTGGACGGACCACTGTCGAAGGCAAACTGCAGGATCTTCATACCCGGCAGACCGAAGCGGTCACGCAGTTCCTCGACCTCCGGAGTGATGATGCCGAGATCTTCTGCGACCAAAGGAAGCCCGGAACCCTCGAAAAGACGGTGGACCGTCTCCAGCAAGCGCTCCCCCGGCGCCTTGATCCAACGCCCCTCCATGGCTGTCTCGGACTCCGCCGGGATTTCCCAGTAGGCCTCGAATCCGCGGAAATGATCGATTCGAACCCAATCGTAGAGTGCCAACTGACTATGAAGACGGCCACACCACCACTTGAAACCATCCGCTTCCATCGCCCCCCAGTCGTAATGGGGATTTCCCCAACGCTGTCCGGTGGAAGAGAAATAATCCGGTGGAACTCCGGCGACGACGCGCGGGCACCCGTTCTCTGCCAAATCGAAGTAGTGCCGGCATGCCCAGACATCGGCGCTGTCTCCGGCGACAAAAATCGGCATGTCGCCGAACAATACCACTCCCCGTTGAAGGGAATAGCGTCGAAGTTCCTTCCACTGGCTGTAAAAAACGAACTGCCCGAACGAATACCGCGCGACGCTTCGCGACAGACGACGAAGGGCGGCCCGCAGCGCCGCCGGCCATCGGTCACGCAGGGAAGCCGGCCATTCCGTCCACGGATCATCACCGCATTCCTCCCTGATCGCCATGTAGAGCGCGTAATCGTCAAGCCACCAGTGATGGTCCCGCACGAAACGCTGATAATCAGAATGGCATGGGTCCTTGTCTGCAGCAGCATGAAAAGCATCGAACGCCGAATTAAGCCATCGCTGCGCGTTGCCATTCTGCACGTCACCCGCGGCCAGCCATCCCCGTTCGATCAGCCATTGCGGGTCGATCAGCGCTGGATTTCCCGCATGAACTGACAGACATTGGTAGGGTGAGCCGTCCGCGTGCGGCGGATTGATCGGGAGTGTCTGCCATACCGAAAAGCCCGCGTTGGACAGAAAGTCAACAAAGCGAAAAGCTTCGGCACCCAGAGTCCCATTCGCACCGGGTCCCGGTAACGACGTGATATGCAGCAACACGCCGGCGCGCCGGCGGTCCAGGACACTGTTCCCCGCTGTGAACGGGCTTACGAGGCCGTCGTTCGGCGTTCCGGCACGCTGGTCGGCAAGGCCGCCGGCATCAGCCGGCGCTATGGTTGAATGCAGAGGCATCGCGCCCCGATGATGATACGAGGCAGCCACGTCGTCCTCTGTGCGAAGTACTCATTGAACCTTACGCTGGCCCTCGGGAACCGACTGGCCGTGCGGACCGCGGCCGGCTTCCATCGGGCATTCCCGACCGAGATCGGTCGGCACAAAAATTTAGGTGCCGGATCGACAAACATCAAACTCCTGGATGCAGCGGCGTCTCGACGCGCGACCGCCTTCAGGATTTGCAGTCCACTTCCTCCGCCGCGCCCGACGAGCATCCCTTACGTCACGCCGGCCACACCGCTTATCGCGCGTAATGCAGGCGCTGACCCAGAACGTCGGGTGTCACCAACACGACACCACCCGGACTCACGTAAAACCGTTTGCGATCCTCTTCCAAATCCTCGCCGATTACGGTGTTTGTCGGAATATGGCAGCCGCGGTCGATAATCGCCTTGGAGATCCGGCAATGCCGGCCGATGTTCACCTCGGGTAAAACGACCGAGTCGCGGACCACGCTGAAACTGTTGACACGGACATTGGAGAAAAGCAGCGAGTGGCGCACTTCGGCTCCAGAAATAATACAGCCCCCGGACACCATCGAGTCGACCGCCATGCCACGCCGGTCGGGATCGTCGAAAATGAATTTCGCGGGCGGCGTCTGCGCCTGATGGGTCCAGATCGGCCACGACGTATCGTAAAGATTCAATTCGGGGTCGACACCGACAAGTTCAATGTTGGCCGCCCAGTAGGCGTCAACTTCACCCACATCGCGCCAGTATGCCTGAACGCCGCTCTGTGCGTCGCGGAACGGATAGGCGACCACCCGATAGTTATTCAGGACGTTCGGAATGATGTCCTTGCCGAAATCGTGGCTCGAGCCAGGAGTGTCGGCATCTTTGATCAGCTGTTCGAACAGGAAGCTGGTGTTGAAAATGTAGATTCCCATCGAAGCCAGCGTATGATCCGGCCGACCGGGCATCGGCGGCGGATTCAGCGGCTTCTCGATGAAATTCCGGACGCGGGAATCCTGATCGATCTGCAGCACGCCAAACGCTCCACTCGCCTCCTGCAGCGACACTTCGATACAGCCGATGGTCAGATCCGCCTGACTTTCCACATGTGTGGCCAGCATCAAACCATAATCCATCTTATAAATATGGTCACCCGCAAGAATCAGGATGTGCTTGGGGTCGCGCTGACGCAAGATGTCGAGGTTCTGATAGACGGCATCAGCCGTGCCCGAATACCAGCTGTCCACGAGCCGCTGCTGGGCCGGCATGATGTCGACGAACTCCCCGAACTCTCCGCGCAGGAAGCCCCAGCCTTGCTGAATGTGACGAATCAGGGAATCGGCTTTGTATTGGGTCAGAACGCCGATGCGCCGGATTCCTGAATTGACGCAGTTGGACAGTGCGAAATCGATGATTCGGAACTTGCCACCGAACGGAACCGCCGGCTTGGCACGCCATTCGGTGAGCTTCTGCAGCCGCGAACCGCGACCTCCGGCCAGAACCAGCGCGAGCGATTCGCGAGTCAAACGGCTAACGAAACGGGAAGAGTGGCTCGATTCAGGCATCTGAAACTCCAAAGGATTAAGCGCTCAGGCAAGGAGGATTGAAATTTGTTAACATCCGCTGACGGGGTAGCTCAGGCTGCCCGAACCTCCCGGCAGGCGAATTGTACTATTAGAGGATCTACGAAGTGAACCTGAGCGAATCGCAAGCCCCCTTGCCGTCGCATCATGATCCGTCGACGGACTTGAGGCGGATCGTCGAAGCCCGCCATCACGACCCGTTTTCGGTGCTGGGGCGCCATCGCGCGCAGGGCGGCGAAGTGATCCGGACTATTCTGCCATCGGCGGAGAGGGTGACACTCGGCACGAACGGCCCCGAACTCGAGCGCATTCCTGGGACAGACGTCTTCGAAGCGCTGGTCCGTGATGGTCAGGAGGTGCCGCGACACTACCGGCTTCACTGGAACGACAGGCAGGGTCGTGCGCATCAACACATCGATCCCTATACGTTCCCACCTCAGCTGGCCGATTTCGATCTATACCTTTTCGGAGAGGGTCGGCACTGGCATATCTACCGAATCCTCGGTGCCCATCGTGTCACCATCGACGGAATTGCCGGCACGCTGTTCGCCACCTGGGCCCCCAACGCCGAGCGCGTCAGTGTGGTGGGCGATTTCAATGACTGGGATGGCCGCTGCCATCTGATGCGTGTCCATGGCAGCAGCGGGGTTTGGGAACTGTTCATTCCGGAGTTGCCCGCTGGCACCCTATACAAATTCGAAATTCGGAATCGCCAATTCGGCACGATACTGCTCAAAACCGATCCTTATGCCCAGGAGTTTCAGCTGCGGCCCGATACCGCTTCCGTGGTCACGGAAAAAACCCGTTTCCCATGGACTGACAAGGACTGGCTGGACGACCGCAAGACATGGGACTGGCTGAAATCGCCGCTCTCGATCTATGAAGTCCATCTGGGCTCATGGCGCCGCCAGAGTGACGGTGATTTCCTGAATTACCGTGAACTCGCCCACCGCATCGTCCCTTATGTGAAGGAGCAGGGTTTCACGCACGTCGAATTGCTGCCGATTACGGAGCATCCACTGGACGCCTCCTGGGGCTACCAGACGACCGGTTATTTCGCGCCGACCCGGCGCTTCGGCACGCCGGATGACTTCCGCTACTTCGTCGACTACTGCCATCGGCATCGCGTCGGCGTCATCCTGGATTGGGTCCCGGCTCATTTTCCGAAGGACGCCCACGGCTTGGCCCACTACGACGGCACCGCGCTGTATGAGCATGCGGATCCCCGCCTGGGTGAACACCGTGACTGGGGCACCCTGATCTACAACTACGGCCGCAATGAAGTCACGAACTTCCTGATTGGGAGCGCGCTGTTCTGGCTGGAAGAATTCCACCTGGACGGGCTGCGCGTCGATGCCGTCGCATCGATGCTGTACCTCGACTATTCTCGCCAACCAGGCGACTGGATCCCGAACAAGTACGGCGGAAATGAGAATCTGGAGGCTATCGCCTTCCTCCGAAATCTGAATACTGTCACTCATCAGCAACATCCAGGCGTCGTGGTCATGGCGGAAGAATCGACCGCCTGGCCGCAGGTGACGCGTCCTACCTGGACCGGGGGGCTGGGTTTCTCCATGAAATGGAACATGGGCTGGATGCATGACACCCTGATGTACATGGGAAAAGATCCGATCCATCGGCATTATCATCACGATCAGCTGACTTTCGGACTGTTGTACGCATTCACCGAAAACTTCATCCTGCCGTTCTCGCATGACGAAGTGGTACACGGCAAACGCTCCCTCCTCCATCGCATGCCCGGTGACGAATGGCAGCGCTTTGCCAACTTGCGGGCCTTGTACACGTATATGTTCACGTACCCGGGGAAGAAACTGTTGTTCATGGGGTGCGAATTCGGCCAGGGCGAAGAATGGAATTTCAATCGTGA
>JALORT010000049.1 GCA_025458755.1 Methylotetracoccus sp. | reverse complement strand
TTTCCATCACGGGACTCATCGGAAGAAATCGGCCACGCTGGCAGTCCAGAGGAATAGCCGCGAGCGATTGGGGGGGATGCTCCGTTGTTCACGAGCGCGCAAGAGTGCGTTTCTACGAAGAACTTTTCGTATCAAAACAAATCGAAGACGGTGGAGTGGGGTAGGGATTGCTCCCTGTCAATGGTCGCCAAACCACGGTCGTGGTCCTTCCAGCACGGGGTCGACGCCTGACGCCGCACTTCGAATTGCATTATCAAAATAAAGCCAAGGAGTCATTCGATGAATGCAACACTGAAGACCAGCATCGCCTTAGCCGCACTTGTGGCCGTCGGGTGTGCGTCAAAACAGGGGCCGACCCCGCACAGCTGGGCGCGGGCCGTGCAGACCGCGGAAACGCGTGAGGCGCATGAACGTTTGGCGCAGCACTATGACGAAATCGCGCAAACCATGGACGCGGACGCCGCGGAAGAACGAGCGATGCTCGCGCAGTACCAAGCGAATCCTCACAAATACGGGAAGAAAATTCAGGATATCAAGGCACGCGCGACGGCAATGGTTCGCGATTTCGAGATGGCCGCGCAGGAGAGCCGCCGGATGGCGGCCTACCATCGCGAGCTGGCCGCCGAGAGTCGCTGAGTACATCCTTCCAGGTCGGGGCAGCAGCGATGCTGCCCTCGGATGGCCGACGCTTTTCCCATCGCTTCGCAACCTCCCTCCCCAGCGACCGAGCGCCGGAACTCGTCACCACCTGCCCGCCCAAATCGCATCTGTTCATGAATCCGCTCACCCGGCCGAAGCGGTCTTGAGGGGAGGCTGCGGCGGACCCGCACCGATGCCGTCACCGTCCGCACGAACACCGATGATGCGGTACCGCTCGAACCCGGCGCGCCCTGCCTGGCGAAGCGAAACCCGTAACTCGGCACGGAGGGCCAACCTGTGCAATCGGCCATGAACGGCGTAAGGCTGCCGTACGGGGTTAGAGAAAAAACGGTTCACACCCAGTATGCTATGCGCTCGGGGCAAGTCCCTTACCGCACGCCTGGTTGAGTGCTGCAGCAATGCCGGATCCGTTTCTCACCACCTCTCTCGATGACCTGTTGTCCGATCACCGCGCATCGGAGACCGGCCATGCCTTCGGGCTGTTCCATCGTGCCGCGAAAGATGTGCCTGCCTACCGCAAATTTCTGACAGAACGGGGGATGAATCCGGATGCGACGCTGCATATTCGAGATTTTTCGCATGTCCCGTTGATGGGTAAAGCCAACTACATGCAGGCGTTCCCGTTGTCGGAGCGCTGTTGGGGTGGACGCCTCGATGCTTGCGACCGGGTGGCGGTGTCGTCGGGGTCCACGGGAGCGCCGATGTTCTGGCCGCGGTCAGCCTGCCACGAAGCCGATGTCGCGGTACGTTTCGAACAGGTATTCCGCGACGGTTTCCAAGCCCATCGGCGTACAACGCTCGGTGTGATTTGTTTCGCTCTGGGCAATTGGGTCGGCGGCATCTATACCGCCTCCTGCTTGTGGCTGTTGGCGCAGAAAGGGTACCGACTCACGGTGGCGACGCCGGGTAACAATAAAGCTGAAATTATTCGCGTGGTGCGCGAACTGGCGCCATGTTACGAACAGACCGTGTTGCTCGGCTACCCGCCCTTCGTCAAGGATGTGATCGACGGCGGAGTCGAGGCGGGCATCGACTGGAGCGGTTACTGCGTCAAGACGGTGTTCGCCGGGGAAGTGTTCAGCGAGGAGTGGCGGACACTAATCTCTCGGCGCACGGGTTCGCAGCACCCGTGTTACGACAGCGCCTCGGTCTACGGCACCGCCGATGGCGGGGTATTGGGCAACGAAACGCCGCTCAGTATCGCGATACGGCGTTTCCTGGCGGCCCGCCCCGAAGCGGCGCGGGAACTGTTCGGCGAATCGCGTCTGCCGACGCTGGCTCAGTACGACCCTTACAGCCGCTATTTCGAGTGTCATGAGGGCACTCTGGTCGTCACCGGCGACAACGGCGTACCACTGATCCGCTACCACATCGCCGACAAGGGCGGCGTGCTGACTTATGCGAAGATGAGAGCGTTCCTGCATGATCACGGCGCCGAGTCGCTGGCGGAATTCGGCCTCGACGAATCCCGTGAGGTCCGGAACTTGCCGTTCGTGTATGTCTTCGGTCGTGCCGACTTCACCATTTCGTACTACGGCGCGAATATCTATCCCGAAAATGTGACGGTTGGACTGGAAAAGCCGGAGCTGATGGCTCTCGTTACCGGCAAGTTTGTGCTGGAAGCGCCGGAAGCCGAAAGTGGCGACAAGCGGCTGGTTCTGACCGTCGAGTTGGCCCACGGCGTCACTGCCGATGTGGCGCTGGCGGCGAAGATCGCCGAGACGGTGCGGCGTGAGCTGCTGCGTTTGAACAGCGAGTTCGCACACTACACGCCGGCCGACAAGCAGTTACCCGTCGTCATTCTGCGGCCTTTCGGCGATCCCGAGTATTTCCCTGTCGGTGTCAAACACCGGTATACCCGACGCTGATGCCCAGTTCTCCCTCTGCGGACGCGACGGCGATCGAAGTCCGCGACCTGCACAAGTCTTATAAGAAGGTCAAGGCCGTGGATGGCATTTCCTTCGCCGTGCCGCGCGGTGTTACCTGTGCCTTACTCGGCGGTAACGGCGCCGGCAAGACGACGACGTTGTCCATGTTGCTCGGCCTGCTGCTGCCCACGTCCGGACACATTCGCATCCTGGGGATCGACATGGTGACGCACCGCTATGCCGCACTGCCGCGGATGAACTTCACCTCGCCGTATGTCGATCTGCCGCACCGGTTGACCGTGGGGCAGAATCTCGATGTCTATGCCCGCCTGTACGGCCTTCGGTACCGGAAGCGGCGGCTGCAGCAGGTCGCGGAAATTTTCGAGTTGGACGACTTATGGAAGCGCAAGTACGGGTCGCTGTCGGCCGGCCAGAAAACGCGCGTGTCGCTCGCCAAATCGCTGTTGAACGAGCCGGAGGTACTGCTGATGGACGAACCGACCGCCTCCCTCGATCCGGCCTCGGCGGAACGTGTGCGTGACTGGCTCAGCGAGTATCAGAGAAATACCGGAGCGACGGTGTTGCTGGCATCGCACAACATGTTGGAGGTGGAGCGCTTGTGCAGCGATGTGATGATGATGAAGCAGGGACACATCGTCGACCGCGGCGCGCCGTCCGAGCTGCTGCAACGCTACGGTCGGACCACGCTGGAGCAGGTGTTCATCGACATCGCCAAAGACGAAGCACTTTGAGTTCGCGGTGAGGCGGCCCATGTTCGCATCTTTCCAACGCGTTGCCGCATTGGTGGTGCGCTATCTGTATCTGATGCGGAGCTCCTGGCCGCGGCTGCTGGAATTAGCCTACTGGCCCACGGTGCAGATGATTCTTTGGGGCTTGATCAATCAGTTCCTGGCCGGGCACAGTGACTGGGTGGCTCAGACCGGCGGCTTGCTGATCGGTGCCGTGCTGCTGTGGGATGTGCTGTTCCGGGCCCAGCTTGGTGTGTCGCTGCCCTTTTTTGAGGAGATGTATTCACGCAATCTGGGCAATCTGTTCGTGACACCGCTGCGTCCCTTCGAATTGGCGCTGGCATTGCTGCTGATCAGTCTGCTGCGCACCGCGATCGGGGTCGGGGCGGCGGCTGGTCTGGCGATCCTGCTGTACCGCTACTCGATCTTCGACATGGGGTTGCCGCTGATCGCGTTCTTCGCGCTGTTGATGATCATGGGCTGGTCGATCGGACTGATGGTCGTGGCGTTGGTGATGCGGTGGGGTCTCGGCGCCGAAGGGCTGGCGTGGGCGATTATCTTCGCGTTCGCGCCGTTGAGCGGGATTTACTACCCGATCTCGGTTCTTCCCCGTTGGCTGCAGGGGGTTGCGCTGAGCATGCCCTCGGCCCACGTTTTCGAGGGGATGCGGGCGTTGGTCCGCGAGCATTACTTTTCGATGCACCATTTCTGGAGTGCGGTCGCCTTGAACCTGGTCTACCTTGCGGTGGGATTTGCGCTGTTTCTGTGGGCCCATCGCGTGGCTCGGAAGAAGGGACTGCTGTTGCAGATGGGGGAATAGTCCGCTGCCGGACGAAACGGCGAGGCAGGCTTGAAACCGGGACGTGCATTGATGTGGAATGGAACGACAACCGGCACAGCCGTGACAGGTGGGTAGGCACGATGACGACACAGCGACGTTTCCGCGGGATCCTGTTCGATCTGGATGGCGTGTTGTATGTCGATGTGCAGCCGGTTCCGGGAGCGGCGGAGGTCGTGCGGAAGATCCGGGACCGGGGAATCGCGTGCCGCTTCCTGACCAACACCAGCACGATGGCGCTGGAATCGCTGCATCGGAAACTGCTTGAGCTCGGTTTGCCCGTCGAGCGGAACGAGATCATCAGTGCGCCGCAGGCGGCGCTCCGCTACCTGAGGCAGGAGTCGCGCGGTCGCTGCTGTCTGTTGTTGAGCGAGGATGTGAAGCGGGACTTTGCGGTCGTGGACCAGGCTGACCTTGATCACGCGGATACCATCGTGCTGGGTGATCTGGGAGACGAACTTGATTACGCGTTGCTGAATCGGATCTTCAACCGTCTGATGCAGGGGGCATGCTTGATCGCGATCCACCGTAACCGGTTTTGGCAGACCGAGCAGGGGCTGCGGATGGACATCGGGGGTTTTGTCGCGGCGCTGGAATACTGCAGCGGCCGCGAGGCGGTGGTGATGGGTAAGCCTTCGCCGGATTTTTTCCGTGTCGCGCTGCGCGACATGGGAGTTCAGGCAGGCGACGCCGCGCTTGTTGGAGACGACATCGAAGCGGATGTCGGGGGAGCGCAGGGTGTGGGCATCTACGGCATCCTGGTGCGGACCGGCAAGTTTCGCCAATCCGTCGTCGAGGCATCGCCGGTCAGACCGGACGCGATCATCGACTCGGTGCGAGACTTGCCCGCGCTTCTCGGTGTAGCCTGATGCGCGATCCGGGCTCGGCATCGAGCCGGTCTTCAACCGCCGCCCGCTGCGGTCATCGTCCCTCATCGCGCCCTTGCAAGTCGTTTGGCCTTTTCTCAAGCTGATTTTCCGGAATCTTGCCCGGCAAAAACTGCGGAACCTCCTGACCGGGTTGGGACTCGTCGTGGCTATCAGCTCGTTCGGGCTGCTTCGTACCGTCGTCGACGCGTGGTACGCTGGGGCCGAGGCGACCTCCGCGAACCGCTTGATCACGCGCAACGCGATCTCTCTGGTTTTTTCGTTGCCGATCGCTTACCTGCAGCGAATTCGACAAGTCGAGGGGGTCACCGGTGTGAGCTATGCCAATTGGTTCGCCGGCATCTACATCGACCAGAAGAACTTCTTCCCGCAGTTTGCGGTGGAGCCGGAGTCTTATCTCGCGATGTATCCCGAGTATCTACTCTCCGACGAAGAGAGATCAGCGTTTCTGCACGATCGCCAAGGCGTGATTGCCGGGCGCAAGGTGGCGGATCAGTTCGGTTGGAAAGTGGGCGACACCATTCCGATCCGTGGGACGATCTATTCCGGTACCTTCAGCTTCGTACTCCGGGGAATCTACCGCGGTATCGACCGGAAGACCGACGAGACCCAGTTCTTCCTGCACTGGCAGTATCTGAACGAACGGCTCAAGAACGATCAACCAGCGCGAGCCGAACAAGTCGGGATTTTCATCGTCGAGATCGATCGCCCGACCCGGGCGGCCGAAATTTCACTGGCGATCGACCGGCTGTTCCAGAACTCTCTCGCCGAGACGCTGACCGAGACCGAAAAAGCGTTTCAGCTCAGTTTCGTTGCCATGACGGAAGCAATTCTGATCGCGATCGAACTGGTCTCGTTCGTCGTCATCTTTATCATCATGGCCGTGATGGCCAACACCATTGCGATGAGTGTGCGCGAGAGGAAACGCGAGTACGCCACGCTGCGCGCGCTTGGGTTCGGTCCCTCGTATGTCGTCGCGCTGATCCTCGGCGAATCCGTGATGATCGCGATGATCGGCGGTGTGGTCGGCGTGGCGATCACCTTTCCGGCGGCGGCGAAGTTCGGTGCGCGATTCGGCAGTCTGTTTCCGGTCTTCGCGGTGTCGGATGAAACCGTCGTGCTTTCGGTTTGGGCGTCGCTGTTGGTGGGCTGTGCGGCGGCCGTGCTGCCGGCGTGGCGTGCGCTCCGCACACCGGTCAGCGAAGGTCTGAAGAGTCTCGGCTGACGCCCATGGCGGTCCCTCTCGCGTATTCCTGGAAGAATCTATGGGTCCGCAAGCTGACCACAGTGCTGACGGCCGGAGGGATGGCTCTGGTCGTCTATGTCTTCGCGACGGTGCTGATGCTGACCGAGGGACTGCGGCAAACCCTGGTGGCCACCGGCAGCGACGACAATATCATGGTCATTCGCCGCGGCTCGGAAACAGAGGTTCAAAGCAGTATCGACCGTGAACAGGCGGCCATCATTGCGAGTTTGCCGGAGATTGCGCTTGATGCGGAGGGTCAGCGAATGGCGTCGCGGGAAACCCTGGTGCTGATGGCCCTGCCGAAAAAGGGAACCGGAAAGCCGTCGAACGTCACGATTCGCGGCGTCTCGGCGGAGGGTCTGCTGTTGCGTCCCGCCGTTCGGCTGGTCACCGGGCGGATGTTTCGTCCCGGCTCCTCCGAAATCATGGTCGGCAAGAAGATCGCGGAGGGATTCAGCGGTGCCGGGTTGGGGGATCGTCTGCGTTTCGGACTCCGGGAGTGGACGATCGTCGGGCTTTTCGATGCGGGTCACACCGCCTTCGCTTCGGAGGTCTGGGGGGATGCCGAGCAATTGATGCAGGCCTTTCGCCGCAACAGCTATTCCTCGGTGATCGCCAAGCTGTCCGACCGGCGTAGCTTCGATGCGGTTAAACAGCGGCTGGAAACCGATCCCCGCTTAATGATGGATGTCAAAACGGAGCCTCGATTCTACGCTGACCAGTCTGAGATGTTGGCGAACTTCCTGCAGATACTCGGCTTGAGTCTCAGCGTGATCTTCTCTCTGGGGGCGATCATCGGTGCCGTGATCACGATGTACGGGGCGGTCGCCAATCGGACCCGCGAAATCGGAACCTTGAGAGCCTTGGGGTTCCGTCGGCGCAGCATTCTGCTGGCCTTTCTGCTCGAATCGATGTTTCTCGGTCTATTGGGCGGTGTGCTCGGGATCGCACTCTCCTCGTTGATGCAGTTCGTGACGATTTCCACGATGAATTGGCAGACCTTCTCGGAGCTGGCGTTCACGTTCACTCTGACGCCGGGGATCGGCGTCAAGGCGCTGGTTTTCTCGCTGGTGATGGGTTTTCTGGGCGGAGTACTGCCGGCGACCCGTGCGGCGCGACTCGACATCATCGAGTCATTGCGGGCGGCTTAGCGGCCGGTCGGGAGTGCCGGGCGGGGTCGGGCTGGCGCGGCGAAATTCGAATAGCTGTCTTTTCGAGTCCCGCAGATGCTGCTGCCAGTGAACGTGATAGGAGTAAAGCCAAAGCTCAATCGCCCGGTGCTCGGAATCGACACCGGCGCGGTACAGTGAGAGGCCGCGCTTCAAGTCGAAGTACAAGTCAGTGATGTCATCGGCCAGGCTGCCGGTCTTCAGCCCGTCACCGGCTTCCAGATCGCCCTCGGACCAGTATTCATCCAGGTTGCCGAGAAAAACCTTCAACTTCTGGAACAGGTTGAAGCGTTCCTCCAGGTCCTGCAGCATGCTGTACTCCGCTTCAACGCCCTGTCCGTGCAGCGGCTGTATGCCGGCATCGAGGCGGAGCAGCTGGCGACCGATCAAATTAAGCCAGCCTTTGTTGTCCGGACTGTAGTCCTGATAGTGCTCCACCAAGTCGCAGAAGGATCCCGCGGCCGCCGCGAATTGCTGCACGGAGTTGTTGTTGGGGTTCACGGGAGTTCCGCCATTTCCAGCCATTTAACGTGGAAGTGTAGACTACGGCGCATTGGCCTATTCACTGCGCCAATTGACCGGTTTCGCAGGCTTTGTCCATCTTACCGCTCCCCGCAATGAACATGTCGGACGTGATCGGAAAAATGCTCGCCACCGCTGTGGATCGGAGGCATTGCCGCAGCGCCCTTGGTTTGCAGAGAAGCCCGCTCGATTCGCCGTTATGAACGCCGCTTCACCACCCATTGTTCTCAGTTTGTCCGGCCACGATCCGACCGGTGGCGCCGGCATTCAGGCCGACATCGAAATGCTGTTTCGTCTCGGGTGCCATCCGTGTACCGTGATCACTGCGTTGACCGAGCAGGATACGCACGATGTTCGGCGAATCTATCCGCAAGACCCGGCAGAGTTTCGTGCTCAGGCACTGACTCTGGTCGATGATCTGCCGCCGGCGGTGATCAAGATCGGCTTGCTCGGGTCATCCGCCCTCGCCGTCCCGGTCGCGGAAATCCTCGATCGGTTCCCGCATGTTCCGGTCGTGCTTGATCCGGTGCTCGCTGCCGGCGGCGGGCGGGAATTCGGCTGCGGTGAGCTCGTCACGGTGCTGCGGGACCTGCTGGTTCCGCGGTGCACTGTAATGACTCCGAACACGCACGAAGCACGCCGCCTGACCGACCGGCACGATCTCGACCAATGCGCAGCCCGGCTGCTGAGTCTGGGATGTCGGTCGGTACTGATTACCGGTACCCATGACGAATCCGAAGACGTGGTGAACCGCCTTTACGCCGTGTCGGGTATGCGCTGTTTTCATTGGTCCAGGCTCCCGGAAACCTATCATGGTTCAGGTTGCACCCTCGCTGCCGCGACCGCCGGGTTCCTTGCCCGTGGATTGCCCGTCGAAGAGGCCGTCGCCCGAGCCCAGGCGGAGACATGGAACAGTCTGCAGGCGAGCCACCATCCGGGCCGTGGGCAGTGGTTGCCGGACCGCGGGGCTGGATCGACGCCGCGCGTTTAGCGGGCGCTCACGATGCAGCGTCGTCGGCCGCTTGATGCGGCCGGCTCGCCATGTCCTGGTCGTCCAGCAGGGTCCAGTGCCGAAACATCGCAGCCTGGCCGTAAGGTGTCGCGGATGAGTCAATCACATTCCACACCGTCGTTTGCTCGATGCGGAAGCGTTGGCCGCCGTGCGCGATGCGGATGCCCTGATAATGGTCGATGAATCCCTTGGCGCTGACTTCC
>JALORT010000048.1 GCA_025458755.1 Methylotetracoccus sp. | reverse complement strand
CGCTGTTCCTGTACGCCGTGGGCGTCAAGCTGCCTCTACTGCCCCTCCTCGTCCATTACTTCGGTCTGTCTTATGCGCTGGCGCTCACGGGCTGGATGATCGTCTTCGCGCTAGTGACCGGCGTGGTCGTGGAGCGAATACAGGGATTTCGGGTTCGTCAGCTCTGAACGCAGTCGCGCGGGCAGACCGCCGCCCTAGGGCTCTGATGACAGCACCTTCCCGAACCGCACCTTGGTGTACACCGACCCGAGAAACAAAAGCCCGCTGGCGATAACGATCAACGGCCCGGGTGGCAGTCCTGTCGCGACGTAGCCAAGAACGCCGAGTACCGACGCCAGACCACCGGCAGCCATGCTGAAATAGGCATACTGCTTTAGATTCCAGCTCACGTTTCGGGCCGTACAAGCCGGTACGGCGAGAAGCGCGGCGGTCATCAACCCCCCAACGATCCGGACCCCGAGAGCGACGGTCAGCGCTACACAGAGCAAGTAGAGGGTGTTATGCCAGCGCAGATCGATGCCTCGCGAGGCGGCTAAATCGGGCGAGATGCCGATCAGCACCGTGTGCGAATAGATGTGCCGGACAGTCAGAAAAATTCCCGTTGCGATCGTAACAGTGGCCAGCACCATAAAAACCGTAACGTGAGAGACGTCACCGAGCAAGGCGATGTCCGCTTCCTGCCGCGGCAGAAAAAGAAACGCGGTCGCGAGCGACGTGGAGAAGACCACGGCTGTCAGTGCCTCCAGGTGAAGATGGGTCTTCTGTTCCAGGTACCAGATGACCGAGACGCCGAGTCCCAGGAACACCAGTGCGCCGAGGGACACATCGAAATCGTAGAGCAGCGCTAAAGCGACTCCGGGCAAGGTCAGATGACCCAGAGCGCCGCCCATAAGCGCCATGCGCTTGGTCAGCATCAAGGAACCGAGATACCCGGCCAACGCGCCGGTAACTCCGCTTAGGATCAGTGCAAGCAGGACGGTTTTGGTCATAGGCTCACCGATGCTGGTGTTGATAGTATTTCACACCAGTCCCGTACAGGTCCTTTAATCGCTGCGGCGTGAGCACTTCTTCGGGTGCGCCCATGCAGAGCTTCTGTCGATTGAGACACAGCACCATGGTGGCGTATTCCCAGACGATTTGGAGGTCATGGGTCACCAGCAGGATGGTCAGCGGCTTGTTCTGACGGAATCGGTTGAGCAGCGTGTAGATGGTTTCCTCGCCGCCCACGTCGATTCCGGCGGTGGGCTCATCCAAGACGAGCACATCGGGATCGTCGACAAGCGCCCAGGCGATCAGCATGCGCTGGAACTGGCCCGTCGAAAGCGAACCGAACTGCCGCCGGAGCACCGGTTCTCCCAATCCCACTTCGGCCAAGACACGCTTGATGTCAGCGAGATTCCGTGTCTTGAAGCGAAAGAACTCCTCGATGTCGAGCGGAGGCAGTTCTCGTCGTTGCAGAAATTCATGAGGCGGAAGGTACGAGATGCTCTGGGTGCGCCATGTCACCCTGCCGCCGTGAGGAATCAGATCGAGCAAGGCGCGCAGAAGCGTCGTCTTCCCGGCGCCGTTAGGACCCAAAATCACGAACACAGCGCCTGCGGCGACGGAGAAAGAAAGATCACGCAGGATCACAGTGTCGCCAAAGGTCACTGCGAGGTCTTGAACCGAAAGGATGACATCCCGATTCTCAATCATGTTGAGTTCGTCCACTGCGCTGATCTGTTGGCGGGCGCGGGCCCCAGCGCGAGCCCGCGCCCCGGCGGTATGATCAGCCCGCCCGTCCGGCCTTCATGGCTTCGGGCACCTCGATCAGCTTGCCGGTCTTGACGTCGTAGACGAAACCGTAGATCGGTATGTACTTGGGAACCAGGCTGTGGTTGCGGATTCGGAGCACGTCTTCGACGACGCTCTGCTCCTGGTTCTTGATCGTCAGCCAGTTGATGTACTTGCCATCCGCGGAACCCGGCCCTTGGCCTACATCGTGCCAGCCGTTCGCGTCGATTTTCGCGGTGTCCAGGCTTTGGCTGAGCAGATCTCCCATGATGTCATTGGTGAACAGCTCCATGCCGCAATCGGTGTGGTGGATGACGAACCATTCGTTGGTGCCGAGCAGCTTGTGAGAAATCACCAGCGAACGGATCGCGTCGTCGCTGGCCCGCCCCCCCGCATTGCGGGTCACATGGGCATCGCCTTCAGATAGCCCGGCGTATTTCGCGGGGTCGAGGCGCGCATCCATGCAGGTCAGGATCGCGAACCCTCTGGCGGGCGGCAGCGGCAGGTGACCTTTGGTAAAACCGGACGCATAGCCTTGGTTGGCCGCAAGGACTTCATCGAGAATTTTGCTCATCGCGTTATCTTCCTCTGATTGATTTTGTTATCGGCGTTGATGGATGCGCGCAAGAACCGAGTTGGTCTCACGCGCGCCTATTGTCGGGCAGATGTCTCGGATTATCCACGTTCGTTCTTCCGGCCTTTTTTGTGTCCACTCCGGCACTGATCGGCTCGTGCCGTGCCAAACGGGGTATCGACGAGCATCTTGTTTTATGGCAGCGAGACTGGATCAGTGCCAGCCGCCGTACTGCTTGGTTGGATCGCCTTTGAAGCTCTCGGTCGTCTGGCCGCCACCACCGCCGCCCCCCGATTTTCGGCGCTGGGCGATCGCTGCACCGGCCGCCTTGGCGAGATTCGCCTCGTTGATGCCGCCTAGGCTCAGCGCCGTGTCGACGACGATGGTGGTAACCGCACTGATATCCTGCTCGCGCACCGCGGAATCCGTCACGGCCGCCTTCACCGGTTCACCTCCATCCTCGGAAGAGGCAGTCAGGATCAGCGGGTAACGCGCGCCCGCTGGTATAGTCAGCGTGTAAACGGAATCGCCCCTAATCTCAGTGCGCGCGGCCACGGCTCCGCTGGCATCCTGAGCTTCGATCTTGGCCGCGGTAATGGGTCCGTCGTCGTTCAACACGTGCCCGGTCAGCCGCACCGCGGCTGGGCTGGGTCCCTTGGCACCCGCGCCCGGCGAACCACTGTCACAGCCGGCTGACAATACGAGCAGCGCTAACGTCAGAATTCTGGCGGTGGATGAACCAAAGCGAAGCTGTCGATTCATTAGAGTCTCCATGATGAATGGTGAGTATTGACGCTCATTTTCCGAACTCGCGTATTGCGCCGCGGACCGATCCACCCTCCGCATCCGGGCGGGCACCCTGAAACGCGCTACACATTCAACGAGACGGCTTTATTGTCTCTGCTGGCCGCATTGTATAGGCCGGCGATTTCCAATCACAAGAATCGCGGGGCGCAACGTCGGGTCGCTCCGTCACCGGCGACCTACCGCCGAGAAGCATGAGCTAGGTTGAGGCGAAGGAAGCGGTGGTGTTGTGTCCGCGCCCGCCCATTGATGATGCGCTGGCCTTCGCTGCCGACGAAGTGCATCCGTATCCGCGCTTGACAAACAATCGCCGGGAGCGCACGGTTGATCTGACACGTCACCGCCCTGACGCCATGTCGAATGGGATTCAGGTGATTCATGCGGCCAACTTCAGCGGGGTTTTCTTATGTCGAGCCGCCGTATTTTCCTGAAAACGGCCGCGGGACGGCTTGCGGCCTTCAGCGCAAGCGTCCTTGCATCGAGAAACGGGTGGCCGAGCGACATGCTGCCGGGACCCGACACCTTGCCGGCCGGCGCCTTGGAATCGGCCGTTCTGTCGTCTCTGCCCGGCAAGCAACCGTTGATCAAGAGAACCTACCGGCCTCCGAACTACGAAACGCCGCCGGCCGCGTTGAACGATCCCTTCACCCCAAACTCCCGCTTCTTCGTACGCTACCACCTGAGTTCGATTCCGGCAGTCGACGCCGCGGCGTGGAAACTCAGGATTGGCGGCGATGCGGTGGGCACACCCCTGGAATACACCCTGGCCGAACTACAACGCCGTTTCGAGGTCGTCGACCTGGCCGCCGTGTGTCAGTGTGCCGGCAACCGTCGCGGTCTGTTCCAGCCCCATGTTCCGGGTATCCAGTGGGGGCATGGCGCGATGGGCAACGCTTTATGGAAAGGTATACGGCTTCGGGACGTGCTCAGCCGAGCCCACCTCAAGAAGGAGGCGTTGGAAGTCACGTTCGACGGCGCGGACACGGGCGTGTTGGCAAAGACTCCGGATTTCGTGAAGAGCCTGCCGCTCGCCAAGGCGTTGGACGATCACACTCTGATTGCCTTTGCGATGAACGGCGAGGCCTTGCCTCATTGGAATGGCTTTCCCGCGCGGCTGGTCGTACCCGGCTGGACAGCCACTTATTGGGTCAAGCATCTGAACGCCATCGACGTCGTGTCGAAGGCTTTCGACGGGTTTTGGATGAAGACTGCTTACCGCATTCCGACCGGTCTGTTCGCCGAGGGCGGCCGTTTCCTATCGCAGCAAACGGAGACCAGTACGCCCGTTACCGAGCTTCTGGTCAACTCACTGATCACCCACCCGGCCGACGGCCAACGGTTCGGCCACGGCGACGCGATCGACATCAACGGTGTGGCTTGGGATGGCGGACAGGGCATCTCGCGGGTCGAGATCTCCACCGACGGAGGCCGGAGCTGGGATCTCTGCGCTTTGGGCAAAGATTACGGCCCGTATGCGTGGCGGCCCTGGGTCTATCGCTTCGCACCGTCCCATAGCGGAACCTTCGCGGTGAAAGTGAGGGCCACGAATCGGAGCGGCAGCACGCAAGGAACGACAGCAATCGAAAACCCGGCCGGTTATCACCATAACGCGATCCAGACGATCACGATTCATCGGGTCTAGGAGCACGCCATGAAACGTTCCGTTCTCGTTTTGCTATGGCTGCCGGCGATAGGTTCGGGTGACGAGAGTCACATTCAGCTCAAAGACGGCGCCGGTAAAGAACTGGTCGCCGCGAAGTGCGCGATCTGCCACAGCCTCGACTACATCCCGATGAATGCCCCGTTTCTGGGGCCGGCGGACTGGGAGAAGGTGGTCGACAAGATGGTCGGAACCATGGGCGCCCCCGTCAGCGACGAGGAGGTCCCGGTTGTGCTGCGCTATTTGAACACCAATTACGGCCAATGACACGGGCCATCGGCATGTCTTCGAAAAAGGCCGCCAGCCCTCATCCGCGAGGCTGCGGTCTGCCTCTTCGGCGCGGTCAATCGGCGCCACGCGGCGCAGCACCTGCAGCAGGATCCTGTTCGGGACCGCGCCGGTCAGGACGACATTAACGAACGACCGGCGCTAAAGACCGTACTTCTTGCGCTTTCGCCAAAAGGTCGCCCGGCTCATCCCGGCCAGTCGTGCCGCTTGCTCCAGATGTCCGCCGGAAACCTGCAGCGCCTCGCGGACTAGCTCCGCCTCGTCGCGCCGCCGAGGACGCTGGGCCGACCGCAGTTCCGAGACCGTGGATTCCACAGCCATCTCGTGAAACTCCGGCGGCAGGTCGTCCAGGGTCAACTCACTGCCGCGGCCGACGGCGAAAGCGTATTCGATCACGTTTTGCAGCTCCCTCACATTACCCGGCCAGGCATAATCCAGCAGGCGCCGCATCGCTTCCGGTGCGACGCTTTCGATGCGGCGGGAGCCCCGCTCGTTATGCTGCCGGATACAGTGCCAGAGCAGAAAACTGATATCTTGTCGCCGCTCGCGGAGCGGCGGCAGGAAAACCGGCACCACCCGAAGGCGGTACATCAGATCCTCCCGGAAGCGTCCGGCCTTGACCTGCTCGCGCAGGGAGCGGTGGGTGGCGGCAATGATCCTGACATCCACCGCGACCAGATGGTCACTCCCTACCGGCATGAAGCTGCGCTCCTGCAGCACGCGCAGCAGCTTGGCTTGGAGTTCCATCGGTAATTCGGCCACTTCGTCCAGAAACAGGGTGCCTTCATTGGCGCGTAGGAACACACCGGCGTGATCCCGAACGGCGCCGGTAAACGCCCCCTTGACATGTCCGAACAGCTCGCTCTCCAGCAAGCTGGGCGTCAGTGCCGCACAGTTGATGGCCAGGAACGGCCGGTCGCGCCGATGGCTTTCCAGATGTAACGCACGCGCCACCAGTTCCTTACCGCTGCCCGACTCCCCGCGGATCAGCACGGTGGCGTCACTCTGCGCCACATTCCGAATGATCCGGATGGCCTCTTTCATTCTCGGGTCGCGGGAGAAAATCCCGTGGAAGCTTTCCGTATCTTCCTGGCGAGGAACGCCCGCGGCACCGGGCGACTCCGGCCGAAACCATTCGATCGCCCCAACGAACTGTCCTGAGGCATCGAAAAACCCGCGCGCCGTGCGCCGGCACGGGATCGTCGCTCCGCCCGGACACTGGATACGGACCGTCTGTGCCTTGATGATCCCGTGCTCAACAAGCCCGCAGGGATCAATACCCCCCTCGCAACTCAGTACCTGCGTGCAGGCCAAGCCGATGGCTTGGTCGCGCGGTATGCCGAACAGGGTTTCCGCTCCGCGGCTCCAGAAAAGGATCTTTCCCGCGGCATCGACAGCGAACACCGCCGCGGAATCAGCCAGGTCTGTCAGGACTTCGACCGCCCGGTCGGGACCGACTTGGCCGAGCCAGCGATTGAAAAGCGGGGAGGATTGACTCACGGTGCAGAGGGGCGTCTAATCGTTTCAACAACGTTTCACAGCGTATCACAATCTTTCAGGGGATGTTGCATTATGAAACTCTCGCCGGATCACCCCGCGTCACGACCCCACCAAGAACAGGAGGTTGCGGTCCTTCGCCCAGGCTAAATCAACTGGCACGGTCTTTGATTAGAACACATCAGAAATCGCTAATTGACCCGAACACGACCAACACTACCATGATCTTCAGACAACTTTTTGAGCCGGAAACCTGCACCTACACCTATGTACTAGGCTGTGAACGCTCGCGCCGCGCCGTGATCATCGACCCGGTGGCGTCTCAGGTCGAGCACTACCTCAGTCTGCTGCAGCAGCTTGACCTGAGACTGATGTTCACGCTGGAAACCCACGTTCATGCCGACCACATCACCGGATCCGGCCTGCTGCGCCAAAAGCTGGGCAGCAAGAGCGTCGTTCACCGCGATGCCGGCGCTTCTTGCGCCGATCTGCTGGTGACCGACGGTGTGGTTTTACAGGTCGGCGATCTCGAAATGGAGGTGCGGCATACGCCCGGGCACACCAACGGCTGCGTCAGCTACGTGATGGGAGACCGCGTTTTCACCGGCGATGCCCTATTCATCGGGGGATGCGGCCGCACCGATTTTCAACAAGGGGACGCGGGCCAGCTCTATGACAGCATCACCCGGAAACTCTTCACCCTGCCGCCGGATACCTTGGTCTACCCCGGCCATGACTCCAACGGTAACACCATCTCGACCGTGAAACAGGAAATGGCGAAGAATCCGCGCGTCGGCGGCCAGCGTTCGAGGGAGGAATTCATCGCGATCATGCAAGACCTGAAGCTGGACTATCCGAAGTTCATCGATCAGGCGCTGCCGGCCAATCAGTCATGCGGACGCGTGCCGGAAGTTGTCCAGGGGTAGGAACGAGCCATGACCCTGACACTGTCCTTGTCCGTCATCATCGGCCTCCTTTTGGGGATGCTGGGCGGCGGCGGCTCCCTGCTGACGGTACCGATGCTGGTCTACGTCCTGAAGATCGAACCGAAGACGGCGATTGTGACTTCGTTCGTGGTGGTCGGCATCTCCAGCCTGATGGCCATCATCCAGCATGCCCTCAAGCGGCATGTCTGCTGGAAAAGCGGCTTCGTCTTCGGTTTGTCCGGGATGGCCGGCGCTTTCGGCGGAGGCCGACTGGCCGCCTACTTCTCCAATGATGTCCTGATGGCAGTGTTTGGGGTGGTCACGTTGATTGCGGGTATCGCCATGCTGCGGGTCCGCGGCGGCGGAGTCGCCAGGACCGTGATGCGGGAGAACCTGGCATTTTGTCCGGCCAAGGTTCCTTATGCGCGAGTGCTGTTCGACGGCTTCTTCGTCGGCGGTTTGACCGGACTCGTGGGCGTTGGCGGAGGCTTCTTGATCGTCCCCGCACTGACCTTGCTGGTGCGCCTGCCCATGCCGGCGGCGGTGGGCACTTCCTTGTTGATCATTGCCATGAACGCGGCTGCCGGACTGGCGGGGTATATCAACCATGTTCCCATTGATCTACCGCTGACCGGGATCGTCACCGGCGGCGCGGTCGCGGGGAGCGTGGTCGGCGGGTGGTTATCCGTCCGCACCAGCGCGACCGCACTCCGACGAATTTTCGGGATTTTTATCGTGCTGATTGCCGGTTATGTGCTCTACAACAGCCTGAACGTGCCGCTGTTTTTCACCCTTGCCGACTGGTTTTACGAACATCTCGAGTTCCTGCTCGGCGGCGCCGCCCTGGCTGTGGTCTTGGTTCTCTACCGTGTCGGCGCGTGGATTCACACGTCCGAAACGGATGAACCCGCGTCGAGATACGCACGAAGGCGCCGGTCGAACGCCCATTGAACCGACACGTAAAATGAGGCGGCCCACCACCGAACGCCCTACTCCTCGAGCATCTGCTCCGGAGCCCCTTGGATAATTGTCCCTGATCACCCCGCCACTTAGACTACGCCAAAATAAGGAGACTGAACGCATGACTACCGACCGCGTCGTCCGCATCGTCGCCGGATTTTTCATTCTGATTTCCCTGAGTCTGGGCGTTGAAGCCAGTCCTTTGTTCCACAGCGTCAATTGGCTGTGGTTCACGACTTTCGTCGGAGCGAACCTTTTTCAGAGCGGCTTTACCCGGTTTTGCCCGCTTGAAATCGTATTGAAAAAACTGGGCGTGAAGGAAGTTGTATAGGTTGGGTTAGGCGAGGTCCTAACCCAACATTCAAAGAGAAACAAGGCAAGGACACCCCTTAAACCAACCGGAGCACTCGCATGGCAAAAATCGTGATTATCGGTGCCGGCATCGGCGGCATCCCGATGGCGTTCGAAATGAAGGAAAACGCCCGCAAGCAAGACGAAGTCGTGGTGATCGCCGACACCCCGACCTTCCATTTCGTACCGTCCAACCCCTGGGTCGCGGTGAACTGGCGGAAGCCTTCGGACATCAAGGTCGAATTGGCGCCGGTGTTCAAGAAAAAGAAGATTACCTTCATTCAGCAGAAGGTGACCAAGGTCAAGCCGGAAGCCAGCCAACTGGAAA
>JALORT010000422.1 GCA_025458755.1 Methylotetracoccus sp. | reverse complement strand
CCGTGGGTCTAGTGAACGACCACCTAGTCAGCTGTTTCCGGCATGCTGAATGCGCGGCGGTCAGTGGACTTTAGCAATTTTCCGGTCGGCCTCCACCCCGCATGTCACCTGCGGTGTGCCGAGACGGGGTCCGACCGGATCCGAACACAAGCGTCGGGGTACAAAAAATCCGCTCCGCGGCTTCATTCTGGAGTAATCTATCGTTCGGCTTATGCCTTAATGTTGCAAAAAAAACCCTGACTAAAACGAGGAAACGCCATGTTACCGAGAAGCTTTTCGATACTGACATTCGGTGCCCTGTTGGCGGCAGCGACCACGAACGCCGGTGCAACGCCTAACGTGTACTGGCATCATGTCCATTCGTCGGCAAGCCAGCAGGAATGCCTGGATAAAGCCGAAGCGGTCATGCTGGCGGAGAAGGCCGGCCGGATCGAAAAGGACAAGGACTCCGTCCGCTCCTGGAGCGAAAAAACGGCAGGGGTCGTCGAGTGCCTGAAAGCCGACAGTGGCCTGATGGTCATGGTGCTGGTCGCCAGCGACGACGCTCACGAAGCCAGCCAACTGCAGGACAAACTCGAAAAGGCCATCCCGAAATAGCCTCTCCTCCGGACGGTCCCGCGGTGTCCTCGGGGCCGGACTGCGCCCCAGCCTTTGCCATTGACCACGGGAGGGCGGATTCGGTGTGTTCCGCCCTTCCTGTCATTCCCCAAGCCTTCCGCTTCGCGATCACTGCGTCAATAAGCCTCCGTCCGTGTCTTCCGGCTATGCAGCCGACCGACAGTAACCGCGCGTGTCATGTAGCAGGACCGTCCTGCAACCATGGAACCGACCGCCATCTCCTCTGAAAGGATCCCGTCCTCGCCGCGAGGCAGGGAGCGACAACACCGCCGCTACGGCGCGGCAGACCCCCACCGCATCACGCTTTTCCGAAGTTCTGCATCGCGACTCGACCAGGGTTCCTCCGAGCTGACGCGGGGCCTCCCCGATCATCGGCGAGTGTGGTGCCATGGTCCCTTGCTTCTCCATCCAGGGTTAGCGACCAGCGGGCTTCGGCAGCGGCACCACAGGCGGCCGACGAGACATGCTTTTGCTTTCTCGCGACACGGGTTCGGTGTCACTCATTCGAGCTACTTCATTCGAGCGTCCCTGGTCGTGTGACTTGTTGACTGGTGCCGACCAGTTCTACCCTATGCCCAACATCCTTGACAAGGGGACGCCTTCGAGACTCCCCCGGTTGCCACACTCGACTCACGTAAAGGAGGGTTTTCGTGGACCAGCGATTCGAACATGCTTACCATGCCGCCGTGTGAGGCATACTTCGGCGGCTGCTGAAGGCAGGCGGAGTCAGCCGCCCGGTGACGTCTGGCTGATATTTGGATATGAGGCTGGACGAGGAGCGGTGCATGGACAATCTGTTGTGCCTGAATTCGTAGACTGCACGCGCTGGCCGGTGTGCACGTAGCGGCCGGCGCGCCTCGCGTTGGTGCGACGTTCGCCGACACGTGCTGACGGGTGCCAGGTCTTGCTTCTCCCCGCGGGCGGAGAGGGCGGAGGGGATGAAATACAGTGGAGATCGACCCGCTTCGCTCGTTCCATCGGGCGGCCAGCTCGTAGGGGGTTTTCGCTCGCCGGCAAGGAATATCTGATCATCGTCTATCCAGCCGATAAGCCGGGAGAAGAGAACTCGGCGGCCGGCGCGGCGTGCTGGGACCGGAGGTGTGTCGCTTCTCGGGGGGGGTTGCAGAACTGCGCCATCGTCCAGCGTGCCAAGAGCGACGCCGCCGACCCGACAGCGATGTTGAGCGCACGGGAACTGCAGATCGCGGCACTCGTTGCCAGCGGGTCACCCAATAAGCAGATCGCCGCCCAATTGCAGTTGAGCGAATGGACCGTGGCGACGTACCTGCGCCAAGGTGGGCGTTCGCGGGCCGCGATGACATTCAAGTGTGCGGCGCTGATCGAACTCGAACAACGGAATCAGAGTTCACGAAGACTGAGCTGATCGGGTCATGGAGTTTCGCAGTTGCATCGTCGCCGCCTGTTCTTCCGTTCCGCAGACCCCAGGTTCCGGTGAGGCTCCGCCGATTGGCCGTTTTCATTGATGAGGCGGTAGGCTTCAAGTGCCGAGTATAAAACCGGCTCTTCGGAAGCCTCTCTGGTGGCGTTGAGTGAGTCTTGGGCGGAGCGCCCCATGATTGGGATTGGGAGCGACGGCATCGCATGACAGCCGCGAAAGCGGTATGCTCATCGCCCGGTTAGCTTGGGCTTGGGTTGTTGATCCCTGTCAGCAACCGCCGCGAGATCGGCCTGTGGTCTCCCGCCCGTTG
The DNA here is from genome assembly GCA_025458755.1 of Methylotetracoccus sp. Taxonomy (GTDB): domain Bacteria; phylum Pseudomonadota; class Gammaproteobacteria; order Methylococcales; family Methylococcaceae; genus Methylotetracoccus. Next base: position 664 of record JALORT010000422.1, on the reverse strand, counting down.
ATCATCCGTTCTCGATGTCGGCGGGGGATCCGATCGGCTCGTTTGGTCGCTTCGACCCGTGACTGCAGCGTTCGGCTCAGCGTCGGCGTCTTTTTCGAGATTTGTTTCACTTGCCGCCACGACGCGTCGGAACGCTGGCATCCACATCGACCTGTAGGCTTGGAAAATTGTGACCCACCCGGTGCCGCTTGTCCCGATGTCTATAGCCGCCCGAAAGCGCAGGCTCCTTCATTTTGGCCTTGTTTTCGTGATCATCTTGCTTTGCGCGTCATGCAGCATACCGCCATTCCCGCGCACGGAGGTGAGCCCCACCGCGCCGCCTCCGGAGTCTGTGCAGCGTCCTGTAGCTCGCAGTCGGTTGCCTTCACTGGCTCCGATGTTGAGTCAAGTGATCCCGGGCGTGGTGAATATCTCCACGACGACCCGGGTTCGCCTCGAATTGAATCCGTTGCTGAACGATCCGTTTTTCCGACAGTTTTTCCACCTACCGGATCTGCCGCTGGAGCAGAAGCGGCAGAGCTTAGGGTCCGGTGTCATCGTAGATGCCGGTCAGGGTTACGTGCTGACGAACCGCCATGTGATCGCCGGCGCCGATCAGGTTTCCGTTACGCTCTCGGACGGCCGGCGTTTCGAGGCGCAGGTGATCGGTGCCGACCGGGAGACG